>NZ_MAYS01000188.1 GCF_001756855.1 Candidatus Erwinia dacicola
ATGCGGTTGAGCATAAATTCGGTGAGTTCACGCAGAAAGTCCTCGCCGCCGAGTTGCATCAGGGTGTTGCTGAATGTCATGCTGTTGTCGGCCATCGGTTGACTCCTTCTGAGATAATTGTCTAATTAACCATTACCTTACCGGATAAGCCAATGGCTCTCACCATCCTTCCAAATTTACACCACGTCCTAAGACTCTACCCGTGCTGATTAATCTTGCCTCGGATGAGTATTTTAAAGCGGTGAAGCCGAAACTGCTGAACGGCGAGATTATCAAACCGGTGTTCCTAGATGAGAAAAACAGCAAGTTTAAGGTAATCAGTTTCTACGCCAAGAAAGCACGTGGCCTGATGAGCCGCTATATTATTGAGAATAAACTGAGTAAACCGGAACAGCTGAAGAAATTCGATGTGGATGGCTACTTCTTTGATACGAATACCAGCAAGGAGAATGAGCTGGTGTTTAAACGTCGCGAAGCCGTTTAAGCGTAGGGAGCGCCCCCCCTGAGGTATCCCCACAAAAATTGCTCTGAATATTATCGCAGGATGATAGACGTCAGTTTTAGGAGGGAGGGCTGCTTTCCGCAGCGGCATGAAGACATCTCTGTCACTTGGCGCACTGCCATCCATGGCCGTGAGCCTGCTACAAACAGCCTTCCCTCCTTTCACCTAAAGCAACATCGTCGCGGTTGTAAACCCACAGCGAGCACGATGCTAACGCGGGATGAGTTCAGCCTGAAGTAAACCGGACGTCACGCGGCAGGGTTGCCGCATGACGAGGCCCGAAGGGGGCATCTTTCGCCGTTCCGGCGTGTTCAGGTTGAGCTCAGACCGGTTAGCGGACGTTTAGCGATGGAAGTCATTTCTGGGGGTACCTCAGGGAGTGCCCCTATTTTTCACTCACTCCGAGTCGAGGCACTGGCGCGGCGGGCTGACCGCAAAAGAGGGTCAGCCCCTGCGCATCAGATTATTTTTTCAGTAAAAACGCCCGCAGATCGGCAAAGTCTGCTTTCATATTATGCGACAGCAATTCCATGTCGGCACGCTCTGCCAGCGAGTCCGGCAGCGGCAGCTGCTGCTTGAGAATCACTTCCACGTTCTCCTTAAACTTCGCCGGATGCGCGGTGCCGAGGAACAGACCGAACTCCCCTTCCTGCAGTTGATCGCGCAGCAGGCGGTAAGCAATCGTTGCGTGTGGCTCAGACAGGTAACCGATATCCACCAGCTCGCGCATCGTTGCTTTGGTGGTCTCATCGCTAACGGCACCGTAGCCGAGGTCCTGCAAACGCCAAGTTTTGCGGCGGAAAATCTCTTCCACGCGCGACCAGTTATTTGGCTGCGACACATCCATTGCATTCGACAGCGTGGCAACCGTCACGTTTGGCGTCCACTCACCCTTTTCAAGGAAACGCGGCACGGTATCGTTGGCATTGGTAGCGGCGATAAAGCGCTTCACTGGCAGGCCGAGCGATTTCGCCAGCAGGCCCGCGGTCAGGTCGCCGAAGTTACCGCTTGGCACTGAAATCACCAGCTGATTGCGTTTCTCCTGCGGCAGCTGTGCGACTGCCTCGAAGTAGTAGCAGATCTGCGCCAGCAAGCGGCTGATATTGATCGAATTCGCCGAGTTCAGGCCAATGGTCTTTTTCAGCTCTTGATTGTCAAACGCCTGTTTCACCAGTGCCTGGCAGGCATCAAAATCGCCGTCGATGGCAATCGTTTCGATATTGCCGCCGAGGGTACAGAACAGCTTCTCCTGCAGCGGGCTGATTTTGCCCTGCGGGTAGAGGATCACCACGCGCACGTTGTCCATGCCGTAGAAGGCGTGGGCAACCGCTGCACCGGTATCACCGGTGGTGGCGGTCAGAATGGTGATCTTCTCATCGGCATCGCTGACGTAGGCGAGCATCTGCGCCATAAAGCGGCCGCCGAAGTCTTTAAATGCCAGCGTCGGGCCGTGAAACAGCTCCAGCGCCGAGATATCCTCGGTCACTTTGACCACCGGCGCTGGGAAAGTAAACGCCGTTTTCAGGCGCTCGTTCAGCTGGTGCGGGGCAATTTCATCGCCGATAAAGGCCGAGAGGATTTTGCTGCTGCGGGTTACAAAATCCATCTTGAGCATCTCATCGATGTCAGTCAGTTCGAACTCAGGCAGCTCCAGTGGAAAGAACAGGCCCTGCTGTGTGCCCAGCACCTGCTTCACCGCTTGTGCGAAGCTCACCTGCTCGTTGTGATCCTTAAGATTGTACAGTTTCATGCGTTATCCCAGTTTACGTGCGCCTGCCGTGTCTAAACGGCAAATATGGACAAAGCCTTCATCATTTTGCAGGTAGTGCTGACGCAACCACTCTGCCATGCGTTGTGCGGTATCAGCTTGGTTGCACACGGTAAACAGCGTCGGGCCAGAGCCGGAGATACCGCAGGCCAGCGCACCGATATCGGCGGCGGCCTGGCGAGTTTGTGCGAAGCCCGGTAACAATTTGGTGCGATACGGTTCGGCAATCACATCCTGCATCAGCTTCGCGGCCAGTAACGGCTGCTGCGTATGACAGGCGTGGATAAAACCGCCGAGATAGCGACCATGGTGAATAATATCCTCTTTGCGGTACTGTGCAGGCAGGATCGCACGGGCTTCGGCGGTAGAAACCTTAATCCCCGGATAGGCCATGACCCACAGCCAGTCACTAAAGTCTGGCACCTGCTGGCTGATGATGCCGTTCTCTTCCAGCATCAGCTGCATGCCGCCGAGGAAGCACGGCGCCACATTATCATGGTGAACGCTGCCGGAAATACGCCCTTCCAGTTCGCCCATCAGTGCCAGTAGTTCCGTGTCGTTCAGCGGTTTGCCGCAGTGTTCGTTCATCGCCATCAGGCCCGCCACTACCGAGCATGCGCTGGAGCCGAGGCCGGAACCAATCGGCATGTTTTTTTCCAGAGTCATCTTCACTGGCACGCGCTTGCCGATCGTCTCACAGAAGCGGCCCCAGCACTGATAAACAATATTCTCTTTGGGGTCGGCAGGCAGTTTGCTGACAAAGCTACCTTCGTTGTGCAGGCTGAACTCGCTAGCCGCTTCCACGGTCACGCAGTCCCCCAGCAGGGTGCCATCAATCGGCGACACTGCAGCCCCGAGCACGTCGAAACCGACGCTGACATTGCCAATTGAGGCAGGGGCATGAATTTTTACCATGATTAAACTCCCAACTTCCACGACAGAGTACGTAACAGATCGGCAAACACCCCTGCCGCGGTCACATCATTACCTGCGCCATAACCGCGCAGCACCAGTGGGATCGGCTGATAATAGCGGCTATAGAAGGCCAGCGCGTTTTCACCTTTTTTCACTTTATACAGTGGATCGTTGCCGTCAACCGCATCGATCTTCACTTTACAGGTGCCACCTTCTTCAATGGCACCGACAAAGCGCAACACTTTACCCGCGTCGCGGGCGCTGGCGACTTTTGCCGCCATGCTGTCATCCAGCTCCGGCAGGCGCGCCATAAACGCTTCCACATCGGCAATCGCGGTCAGTTCTGGCGGCAGCAGTGCTTCAATCTCAATGTCGCTCAGCTCCAGCTGATGACCCGCTTCGCGGGCGAGGATCAGCAGCTTACGCGCCACGTCGAGGCCGGAGAGGTCTTCACGCGGATCCGGCTCGGTGAAGCCCATCTCACGCGCCATTTTGGTCGCGTCAGAGAGCGATACGCCCTCATCCAGCTTGCCAAAAATAAACGACAGCGAGCCAGAAAGAATACCAGAAAAGCTGATCAGCTCATCACCGGCATTCAGCAGATTTTGCAGGTTCTCAATCACCGGCAGACCGGCACCGACGTTAGTATCATAGAGGAACTTACGGCGCGATTTTGCCGCCGCCGCACGCATCTTCTTATAGTAATTCCAGCAGGAGGTGTTGGCCTTTTTATTCGGCGTCACTACGTGGAAACCGTCGGCGAGGAAGTCAGCATACTGGTCGGCGACCTGCTGGCTGGAGGTACAGTCAACAATCACCGGATTCAGCAGGTGATACTCTTTCACCAGACGATTAAGGCGGCCCAGATCAAACGGCTCCTTCGCCGCTTTCAGCTGTTCCTGCCAGTTTTCCAGCGGAATGCCGTGCACGTTGGTCAGCAACGCCCGTGAATTGGCGATGCCACAGACGCGCAGGTCAATATGTTTGTTCTTCAGCCAGCTCTGCTGACGATATAGCTGGTCGATTAGCGCAGCGCCCACGCCACCCACGCCGATAACGAACACTTCAATCACCTGACCGGTAGCAAACAGCATCTGATGCACCACGCGCACGCCAGTGGTTGCTTCGTCGTTATTCACCACCACCGAAATGGAGCGCTCGGAGGAGCCCTGCGCAATCGCCACAATATTAATGTTGGTGCGCGCCAGCGCGGAGAAGAACTTGGCAGAGATGCCGCGCAGCGTGCGCATACCGTCACCCACCACCGAGATCACCGCCAGATGCTCCATCACGTCCAGCGGCTCCAGCAGGCCATCTTTTAGCTCCAAATAGAACTCGTCTTCCAGCACGCGGCGCGCATGCGCCAGCTCGCTCTGCGACACGCAGAAGCTGATGCTGTATTCGGACGAGGACTGGGTAATCAGCACCACCGAGATACCGCTGCGCGACATTGCCGCGAACACGCGTGCCGCCATGCCAACCATGCCCTTCATTCCTGGACCGGAAACGTTGAACATCGCCATATTATTCAGGTTGGTGATGCCTTTCACCGGGTTGTCTTCATCACTCCCATCGCCGCCGATCAGCGTACCGGGTGCCTGTGGGTTGGCGGTGTTTTTGATCAGGCAGGGGATTTGAAACCGGGCAATAGGTGAGATAGTGCGCGGGTGCAGCACTTTGGCACCGAAGTAGGAGAGCTCCATTGCCTCCTGATAGGACATTGATTTTAAAAGGCAGGCATCCGGCACTTGGCGCGGATCGCAGGTATACACGCCGTCAACGTCGGTCCAGATCTCACAGCAGTCCGCACGTAGGCAGGCGGCCAGCACGGCGGCTGAGTAGTCAGAACCGTTACGGCCCAGTACCACCAGCTCACCGCGTTCGTTACCGGCAGTGAAGCCCGCCATCAGCACCATATTGCTGGCTGGGAGCAGGCGTGCGGCGATGCGGCGGGTGGATTCAGGAATATCGACGGTGGATTCCAGATAGTGGCCGACGGCCAGCAGCTGCTCAACCGGGTTAATCACGCTGACGCCGTAACCGCGCGCCTGCAACAATTCTTCCATGATGGCGATAGAGAGCTTTTCACCACGGCAGATGATTGCTGCATTGACGCTGTCCGGGCACTGACCCAGCAGCGCGATACCGTGCAGCACCTGCTTAAGCTGGGCAAACTCCTGGTCCACCACCGCTTTTAGCTTGTCGCCGTTGAAGCCAAGCTGTGCTTCAGCCAGCCCCTGCAGCAGTTCGGCAAAAATATGCTCGGCATCAGTGATGTTTGGCGTGGCGTCTTGGCCGCTGATGGTTTTCTCAATCATTGCCACTAGGTGATTGGTAATCTTCGCTGGCGCGGACAATACGGTAGCAACCTGTCCCTGTTTTGCATTGCTTTCCAGAATGTCAGCCACACGCAGAAAACGTTCCGCATTGGCTACCGAGGTTCCACCGAATTTCAGCACTCGCATGTTTAAGCTCTCCTGAATTTTTGCCGAAAAAAAGCCCGCACTGGTTGGTGGCGGGCTTGATTTTGATTTTTCCTGTATGCGTCAGCCCGCATCATTACCTGTGGTAATGGTGGTGGTAATAATGATTGTCGTAATCAGGATGTGTTTACGCATTGTGGATTTATTCTGTGTGTAAAATCTGTCGGCCTTCATAAGTAAAGCAAACGTCCGGCCAAGTCAATTTTTTATCAAATGGCGCTTTTCGTGCCGCGATGCCCGCTAAGCCTTTTTCCCATCTTCGCCGATCTGTTCTGTTACGCAGAGAAAAAAACGGCAGTAAATCGCGCTAATTTTTTACTTTTTGACAGCGTTTTTATCTATAAGTTTTTTTTCGGCACTGTTGCAAATATATTGATGAGTTAGCCTTTAGTGTGTGTTGGCATTGAACATCAGCTCAGCTGAAGCCGAACTCAAACAGAAACCTGGCCATTTTGAGATTGACACCATTTTGGGCAAAGACCAGAAGTCATTCCTGCTCACTCTCGTAGATAAGGCCCTAAAAACCATCATCATTCGGAAGCTGCCCAATAGACGTGCAAAAAACCGTGGTTGCCGCTTTCAGAGACATTGAAGCCAATACTTTCTGCGAGTTTAAAACTCTGACCGCTGATAATGGCCCTGAATTCGCCCTGCACGAGAAAATCACGCAAATTACGGGGGCGCAGGTCTATTTTTCGCAGCCTGTATGAGCATACTAACGGG
>NZ_MAYS01000189.1 GCF_001756855.1 Candidatus Erwinia dacicola
GGTAGCCGTAACGGTAGGTCTCCCGCTCATCACTGCGCTCATGAGGCTCTGTGTTGATGCGCTGAGTGACATCGGCCTCCATGATGCGGTTGAGCATAAATTCGGTGAGTTCACGCAGAAAGTCCTCGCCGCCGAGTTGCATCAGGGTGTTGCTGAATGTCATGCTGTTGTCGGCCATCGGTTGACTCCTTCTGAGATAATTGTCTAATTAACCATTACCTTACCGGATAAGCCGATGGCTCTCACCATCCTTCCAAATTTACACCACGTCCTAAGACTCTACCCACTACACACACACACCACTATCAGCTTGATCGGCAGGGTTTTGCTCATCTACAAACGTTAGATGTTTGTCATCTCGCTCACCATTGACAGCATCTTCATCACTATCTATTAGCCTGCTTCTGAAAAAATTGAGGTACTTCGAAAAGCCTTTCGCAGCGGCTTTGTCTAGGTGCTCAACTATTCTGCCGGCCATCTCAAAATAGACATTCACGTGCTGGGTATCTGTATGATCCAGTATTCTTGCCAGCTCACGCTTACTGATTCTCTCAGCAGCTAAACCAGTTGCCAAGGTATAGCGCAGCCGCCTTGGCGTGACATGCAATAATTCGCCAGTGAGCGGAGAGATAATGTTGTGGCGCTTTATAAAACCTTTAACAAGTTTCGCTATCCCAGCGGATAACATGTTAAAAGCTTCGTCCCAACGTTTTGAATCAATCGCGTAGATATTCTCTTTTTGGTTAATAAATAAAGGTCTCGGAACATCTACAACTTTTCCATCAACATCTAGAAGAAGTTTCTTATGTTTGGAGGCATCTATAAGCGCCAAAACGTGTTCAGCGATCTCAGGCTCCAAATACTCATCGACCATGTCATCTCTCGGTGCTAACTGTCTTTTCTTTATTCTAGGCATTTTCAAGACATAACACGGCGACGACGAACTCGGTGTCAGGTTAACAAGATCAGTTTCTTTTAAAAATATTAAATTCGCTGAGTTTCGGCCAAAAGCTATAGAAAGGGCGACAGCTGCTTTTTGCTGCAAATGCTCGTAGGCTTTGCTTTGATCCTGCTTTAGCGCATTGATTATGGGCTAAAGCTCCAGCGTCCTATTTAGCGGGCCACACTCTGGATCTTCCTGGCGAACAGCCTCACCCTTAGGGTTACCTGGAATTTCTAAAGATTCGAGTTCTTGTGCATAGACTACCGAAAACCCGAGCTTCGAATAGTTTTCAGCGCACCAGATATACCACTGTATTGGCCGGTACAACGCCCACAGCCTGTGCTTATTTCGCGCTTGGTTGATTGCCTCTTCCATTAAAGCAATCAGGCTCCCCTTAAATTCAACAGCGGAAATACCAAGTAACAAAGAATGCTTTCTTTGACGAGAGACTATAGCAGCGGATAAATCACTCCAGTACTGACATCCAGCATGTGCAGACACCCTTGATGCCTGATCAATAATACAGCGCTTAATCGAATTTTTAAGCGTGTCGTTTTCAACTCGAGAAAAATCAAGCCGGCTATGCCGATTATAGAAGGGGCAATACCCATCTATCACCAGTAATCTCAACTTTTACACCCTCTCGGGTAACAAATTGAGAAGGTAGCTCCGGTCTAGCATCCAAAATTTGGGACAATTTCTGCAAAGGCAATTTCATTTATTAAACCCTGCAATCAATTTCTTCTGATAGTCAGATAGCGCCCGGCACTGTTGCAAAGTTATTGATGAGTTAGCCTTTCGTGTTATTGAAAAGTCTTATCTTTTAAAGACTAGTGGTCAACTAATACTGGCCACAGCATTAGACTGTAAGTAGTACAGCCGCTCAGATTCGTTGGGCGTCAGACTGCCGTTATACCAGTGGGGCCTGATAGCGCTGTAATATCCCGTTATATAGCGGATTATCGCGCCCTGGGCTTCGCTGAAGCTGTTATAGCCCTTCGTCGGCACCCATTCGGTCTTCAGGCTCCGGAAGAACCGCTCCATAGGGGCGTTATCCCAGCAGTTTCCCCGTCG
>NZ_MAYS01000190.1 GCF_001756855.1 Candidatus Erwinia dacicola
GCGCTTACCATCCTGCCAAATTTACACCACGTCCTAAGACTCTAGCGCCAGCCGCCTAGAGTATGAGAAGAGATGCGCCTTAGCGGATTCGCTCTGCTGCTGTGCCGGATGCAGCCAGCCGGTCAACCAGCGGTTAGTCATCAGCGCGATCCTTAAGCGCCGGCGACCCGCGCCTGCAGGGTGAATTCCAGCGCATGATCACGACTACGCTGTATCTGCCCCAGCGTTACCTAGCAAGAAATCGGCATATTCTCCAGCTGCAAGCGGAGCTGCAGGCTTTCAATGCTGCTACCGAAGCCGTTAATTTCAAGGCTGAGCTAGCCTTTTTCCATCTGCTGCAGCCAGAGATCGGCATGGAATGCCGCGCCGTGCGTCTTGGCAAACTGCTGCCAGCGGGCCAGCCGCTGCTGACGCTGCTGCTGTGCCACCACGCTGCAGACCTTCAGTTGCGTTGCCAGATTAAGTGCGGTTCACCCTGTCGCCAGCCCCTCCGTCTGCTGCTCATTAAGGAGGCGCTGTGCCACCCCGCTCAGCAGTAAACCCACCAGCATCAGCATGGCCCCCAAGGACAGCAGGCCCCACAACCGCCCGCGTTGCCGCAGAGCCGCCTGTCGCTAGGGCAACAGATTTACCCACACCATCAGCAATCCTCCGGGCGCAGCGCCAGCTTGGTCGCTAGGGCAAACGCTCCCTCACAAGCGGGCATCGGCGGCTGATAGCTCTGCAGCACGCTTAAAGGGGTAAGTGGCTGAGTGCAGGGCGGACAGCTCTCCGCCAGAGCCGATCTGTACCACAGCGTGCTGCTTTGCTACAGGGTGGCGAAGTCCGGGGTATCATCCAGCGGGCACTAGTCCCAGGGCTGCTTGCGATGCTGCGGCGCGAACCGCAGCCAGTGGTCGCTGAGGCGATGCACTAGCGTGGTGGCAGGGTCGAGCCGTAGGCTGTCTGCCAGCGCGAACAGGGCGGCCGGAGTCAGCTCTATTTGCCAGCTGTGCAGCGCCTCCTGGCGCTCCGCCGTCAGGTAGACAGGTGCATCGACTCCCCGCCCGCAGCGATAATCGGGCACCAGCGCCTTCGGTGCAATTGGGAAAAATCGCCTCGCCGCCACCGTTATATAGCTGCTACGCTCTGGCTCGTGCAATTGCAATTGCGTGGTCGGAAGAGTCAGCTGGCGCTGCATCATCAGCTGTGGCGGCAAACCGACCCGCAGTGAGATACGGGAAAGGAGTTGCCTGCGCCAGCGCTGCAGCAGGGTGATCAGAATGTCCTGCCGTTGCACCAAGCCATGACTTAACGTATCTTGCGGCAACGTATGCTGTCACCAGTGGCGCAGCTGCCAGCCATTTCGACGGCGCTGGATGCCTAGGGAGCACAACTGCCCGTTTTGAATATCCAATCCAACTTGCGATGTCCAAAAAGCCATTGACGCGATCTCCTTATCGTCAGTTACAGAAGGACGTATCCAAGGGACTGGCTTGCCTTTATACTATCGCGCGATTGTTTATAAACTACCCAATCGACTTTAAATGGGAAATATCAGGTGAAGTTCGTAAAGTATTTATTGATCCTTGCAGTGTGTTGCATTTTGCTGGGAGCAGGCTTGATCTATGGTTTATACAAATATATAAAGCCGCAGCTGCCTGATGTCGCCACGCTGAAAGATGTGCGTCTGCAGACGCCTGTGCAGATTTACAGTGCCGATAACGAGCTTATCGCGCAGTACGGTGAAAAACGCCGTATTCCCCTGACCCTGCAGGAAATCCCGCCGCAGATGGCGAGAGCCTTCATCGCGACCGAAGATAGCCGCTTTTATGAGCACTATGGCGTCGATCCGTTCGGCATCTTCCGTGCCGCCACTATTGCACTGGTTTCGGGCCATGCTTCTCAGGGTGCCAGTACCATCACTCAGCAGTTAGCGCGTAACTTCTTCCTCAGCCCCGAACGCAAGCTGATGCGTAAGATCAAGGAGGCTTTCCTCGCCATCCGCATTGAGCAGATGATGAGTAAAGACGAGCTCCTTGAGCTGTATCTGAACAAAGTCTACCTTGGCTATCGCGCTTACGGCGTGGGGGCTGCGGCACAGGTTTACTTTGGTAAGAATGTTGATCAGCTGTCGTTGAGTGAAATGGCGATGATCGCCGGCCTGCCTAAAGCGCCGTCGACCTTTAACCCGCTTTACTCGCACGATCGTGCCGTACAGCGCCGCAACACCGTGCTGGCGTGCATGCTTGACCAGCATTACATCAGCCAAGAGCAGCACACTGAAGCGCGCAACACGCCGCTGGTGGCGCACTATCACGCACCGGAAATCGCCTTCTCCGCACCATATCTGACCGAAATGGTGCGCCGAGAGATGACTAAACGTTATGGCAAGAACGCCTATAACGACGGCTACAAGGTTTACACCACCGTGACCCGCAAGCTGCAGCTGGCGGCGCAGGACTCAGTGCAGGACAACGTCATTGCCTATGATATGCGCCACGGCTATCGCGGCCCGTCCAGTGAACTGTGGAAAGCTGGCCAGCCTGCGTCGGATCACGCTCAGATCCTAAAAACGCTGCCGGTTTACGGCCAGCTGTTCCCGGCGGTAGTGACCGCCAGCAGCAATGATGAAGCTACTGTGGCGATGCGTGACGGCAGCAACATCGCGCTCAATCTGGCTGCGGTTCGCTGGGCGCGTCCTTACAAGTCCGACACCTTACAGGGTGCCACTCCGCGCCCGGTCAGCCAGGTATTGCAGCCGGGCCAGCAGATCTGGGTACGAAAAGTCGATAACGACTGGCAGCTGGCTCAGGTGCCGGACGTGAACTCTTCACTGGTGTCGCTCGACCCGCATGACGGCGCAGTACGCGCGCCAGTCGGCGGTTTCGACTTCAACCTGAGCAAGTTCAACCGCGCGACCCAAGCGCTGCGCCAGGTCGGTTCAAATATCAAACCGTTCCTCTACACTGCCGCCATGGATGGAAGCCTGACGCTGGCATCGATCCTCAACGATGTGCCGATTTCCCGCTGGGATGCCGGTGCCGGTGCCGATTGGCACCCGAAAAACTCGCCTAACAGCTACGCCGGCCCGATTCGCCTGCGTCAGGGGCTGGGTGAGTCTAAGAACGTGGTGATGGTGCGCGCCATGCGCGTCGACTACGCCGCGGAATATTTACAGCGCTTTGGCTTCCCGGCTCAGAACATCGTGCACACCGAATCACTAGCGCTCGGCTCGGCGGCCTTTACGCCGCTGCAGATGGTGCGCGGGTACTCGGTGATGGCTAACGGCGGCTTCCTAGTAGCCCCGTACTTTATTACCCGCATCGAGGATGAAGATGGGAATAAAGTTTTTGAAGAGAAACCAAAAGTGGCCTGTCCGGAGTGCAATTTGCCGGTAATCTACGGCGAAACCAAAAAAGCGGTGGTGCTGAGTGAAGACAGCGTGGAAAACGTCGCGGTTTCGCAGGAAGGCACGAACCCTGCCGTGCCGAAACCGGAGCTGGAGCAGGTTCCTCAGCACAAGCAGGACGAACAGCCGGAGTATGCACCGCACGTGATTAACACGCCGCTGTCGTTCCTGATCAAGAGCGCGATGAACTCCAACATCTTCGGCGAACCGGGCTGGATGGGTACCGGCTGGCGCGCTGGGCGTGACCTCAAGCGTAATGATATCGGCGGTAAAACCGGTACCCTAACAGCTCGAAGGATGCTTGGTTCTCCGGTTACGGTCCTGGGGTGGTGACATCCGTGTGGATCGGCTTTGACGACCACCGCCGCGATCTGGAGCGCACCACGGCTTCCGGGGCGATTAAAGATCAGATCTCCGGCTATGAAGGCGGCGCCAAGAGCGCACAGCCAGCCTGAGATGATTACATGAAAGCGGCGCTGGACGGCGTTCCGTTGCAGCCGCTGACACCGCCGGAAGGGGTAGTGGCGGTGAAGATTGACCGCAGCACCGGCAAGCTGGCGAACGGCGGCGGCAACACTCGCGACGAGTACTTTATCAACGGCACCCAGCCGACGGAGTATTCAGTGCATGACGTGGGCACCACGCTGATGGACAACGGCGAAAGTCACGAGCTGTTCTGATATAAAAATGCAGGGCAGTCACCCAGCATTTTTAGTACGTTAACCTGCCCTGCTTTACCAGCCACTCGCGCACTAGGAACAGCGCGCTGACGTTGCGCGCCTCGCGGAAGTCTGGCTCATCCAGCAGCGCCAGCAGATTGTCCAGCGACCAGCGCAGCTGAGGCAGCGGTTCCGGCTCGTCACCCTCCAACTTTTCCGGGTATAGCCCTTCCGCCACCACGATGTTCATCTGGCTGGAGAAATAGGACGGCGCCATGGTCAACTTGCTCAAATGTTGCAGCTGATGCGCACCAAAGCCCGCCTCCTCTTTTAGCTCGCGGTTAGCAGCGTCAAACGGCGTTTCACCCGGGTCGATCAACCCTTTAGGAAAGCCCAGTTCGTAGCTCTCCAGTCCGACCGCGTACTCTTGGATCAGGATCAGATGATTATCGATAATCGGCACGATCAGCACAGCTTCCCGGCCTGGAGATCTCATGCGCTCATAAACCCGGCGCTCGCCGTTGCTGAACTCAAGGTCGACCGATTCCACCGTGAACAATTTCGATCGCGCTGTGAGCTCAACATTGAGAATGGCAGGTTTTTGTAATTGTCTGGTCATAAGGGCCCCAGCGAAAAGCCAAAAAGTGAGTGTCATCCACCCGGCGAATTCAGGTGCTGACCGTGTTATTATCCATTGTGCGGTAGACGCCGCAGGCGGCCAATGATCGCATGAATCATTTTACTCATTTATAACAAATCATTGTAAACATGAGAAAAATATTTTAAAAAAATGTCAATTATCAGACTAATATATAGGAGTATGCCGATACTTAAGTCGGCAAATGCCCGGTAGCATCTACATCGGCTATGGTGTACAATTATTTTAATTTTATTATTTTTAGCGCTATTTTAAATCACACAGCTGACAGTCAGCACTGTTTAAACTCGCCA
>NZ_MAYS01000191.1 GCF_001756855.1 Candidatus Erwinia dacicola
GTCCTAAGACTCTACCTCCATAACTCATTCTGCCACATCCATCGATGTCCTGTTTGCGTAGGGGCCGACCATTTTTATAGTCGGCCCGTCATACACCCATCACCCACCTGTCACCAACCGTTTTTCGTAGGAGGCGGGCATGCCTGCCCCGTTATTGTCTAACCCCAACGCATGTTTTTTCAGCACTCACACCCAGCACATGCGGAATGGTGTTGCGTATACAGGGAGTAACGGTATAATCCACAATGTTTTTCGCATACCCTTCAGTGCCGAAGTGGCGAAATCGGTAGACGCAGTTGATTCAAAATCAACCATCGAGAGATGTGCCGGTTCGATTCCGGCCTTCGGCATAAACCACTCTTCTTTTGACGTTTTTTGAAGTCTACTTTTATCAGTAAAACCCTTTAAAAATAATAGATTATAGTATTTTCTGGTCTTTTGAGGTCTCTTGTGGTCTACACCCCTTTGGGGGCATAATTGGGGGCATCCCACTTCGATCAGGATTTGTGCCCCCAAAATAAAGCTTAATGTTCGACAAATTGATACTGCAAAGCCAAAGGACAGAGCCTACAAGATGGCTGACGGCGGCGGGTTGTACCTTGAGGTATCCCCAAAAGGTTCAAAATACTGGCGTATGAAATATCGCCATCCATCTGATAAGAAAGAGGATCGGCTTGCTTTTGGTGTTTACCCAACAACAACACTCGCAGAAGCCAGAGTAAAGCGTGATACAGCGAAGAAGTTACTGTCACAAGGAATAGATCCAAAAGTTGAACAGAAGGGGGCAAAAGCTGAAACCGAGGGGGCATATTTATTTGAAACCATCGCCAGACAGTGGCACGCAAGTAATCTCACATGGAGTGAAGACCATCGCCGTCGTGTACTGCTGACACTGGAGCAGTATATTTTCCCTTCGATTGGCCAGCTTGATGCCCGAACGTTGAGAACCAGCCAGCTACTTATGCCCATTAAAGCTGTAGATGCCGCTGGTAAACATGACGTTGCACAGCGACTTCAACAGCGTGTGACGGCAATTATGCGTTTTGGTGTCCAGAATGACCTCTTACAATCTAACCCCGCCAATGATATGGCTGGAGCGCTTTTAAGCGTTAAAACAACTCATCATCCAGCATTACCACCAAAAAGAATACCTGAATTTCTTGAACGACTATCAAACTATAAAGGCCGGTTAATCACGCGCCTTGCAGTTGAATTAACATTGCTTACTTTTATTCGTTCAAGTGAGATGCGGTTTGCCCGGTGGAATGAAATTAATTTTGATCGCAGTGAATGGACTATACCCGGCATCCGTAAGCCCATACCCGGCGTAAAGCATTCTGAACGTGGAATGAAAATGAAGACTGAACATATCGTTCCTCTCAGTAAGCAGGCTTTAAATGTATTTCAACAGTTATATATATTGAGTGGCAATGGTGAAGTGATATTTCCCAGCGACCATGACCCTAAAAAAGTAATGAGCGAGAACACTATAAATAGTGCTTTACGTGTTATGGGGTATGACACCAAAACTGAAGTTTGCGGACATGGATTTAGAACGATGGCGCGAGGCGCTTTAAGTGAATCAAAGCTGTGGAATGATGATGCTATTGAAAGACAATTAAGCCACGTTGAACGTAAGCATGTTAAAGGTTCGTACATGCATACATCTGAATACATAGAAGAAAGAAAATTAATGCTTCAATGGTGGGCTGATTATATTGATGCCAACAAAGAAAAAACTATCTCTCCTTATGAGTTTGCGTGCATCCATAATATTACTACCCCTTAAGGTAAGGTGACTCATGAACAGTTTCGAAATGTTTATCAGACTGAATTACATAACCGCACGCGAAATGGCTTTTGTATTAATGGGGTTGGATTATGAGACCTTACAATCAAGTCTCATGGTTGAACAGTCTGCTGTCCACCAAAGAATTAGTCGCGCCATTTCAAGGAATGTTAATTATTATGAGAAAAGTGAAAGGAAACAAAATGTAAGTAAGGTGACTAATGCTGAGCATGTTTTAGCAGCCGCGTACCCATTTATTATTGAAGAGGTGACGCCACATCTAATTATTAAACATATTGATAAAGCAATTATGAAAATCACCCGTGAATCAGGATGGAAGGATAAGCTTGAAATGTTAGGTGGTGAATCTCTTCTTAATAGAGGAAAAACTCTCCACACAGGAGGGCGAGGCGATTATAAGAAAAATGATGAGGTTAAAGGCAACTATAAAATGATTGCCGTGTTAATTAGAATGCTTGCTGAAACTGGGAAGGCAAAGTATGGCTCATTCTCAAAACCATTAGTTAGTGAAATTTACAGTGACCTTGCTGAACTCTGTTCCCGTCATGGAGTTGATTTGAAGGGGCTTGCTGAATCAACCTTTTATAAAAAGGTAAAAGAAGCAAACAGTTTTATAAATGAGTAAAAATAACGAATCCAGTGGAATGCTGTATCAAACTACAGCAACCCACAACAAACTCCAGGAGCATGGTTTTGGATCCGTTAAGGATCCATAAGGGTCTGTAAAGACCTATAAAGCTTTGGTGATGAGAAAACGATGCTAGAACAGTCATCTATTATCTTCTAACCTTATGATTTTAATTGAAATAACTAATTTCATTTTAAAAGGTTTATTTTTAATAGAATCAACGTATTTCAGTATAATTCCATTTTTGTTAATAGAATCTACTTTCAGTAGAAACATCAAGTTTTGCCGTCTAAAGTCCACCGTGTACCACGAAATAACACACCGGAGGGCTTATCGATTTCGTTGATGTGGTTAAAAATAAACAGCGTCTTATCAAGACTAAAGATGTGTTGACGCGTGTTCAGCGTAGTAAGGCGTGGCTTTATAAACAGCTTAAAGCAGGTACGTTTCCTAAACCTGTACGAATTGGCTCGCGCTCCATCTCATTTGTTGAAAGTGAAGTCAACTATTGGATTGAAGAACGAATTTCTGCTTCTCGCGATAGCATTAAAACACGAGTGTCGTAATTTAGTTAATTATATAAATAAAAGGAACCTTTATGTTTATTCCGATTATTCCGGAAGGGATGAGTTTATCCCTGCCACCGTTCAATGACATTAATATGCGGATTATTCTTTCTTACACCATAGCAAAATTTACTGAGGATAAAAATGATTCCGGATTGATGGCGCGGCTGGCAGAAAATTTTCTTGCTGGGTCAGATGCGACCGTTAGCGGAAAAATTGAATACATTGACTGGCGTCAGTCTGCCCCTGCCGGATACCTCGCCAGAAGAAATTAATATGTTATTGGATCGTTGCTCTGCCATTTATAACCGCGAGACGGAGGAATATGACCGCTGTGAACGCGAATCCAGCAGAGCTGAGCATGCTTTGATGGCATTGAAACAGCCCGTTCAATCTGTCGCTGATTCCCGCAGTCGTAACAAATCGACAGTACACGATGCGCAAAGTGATTCAGAAAGAACGGCAGTTAACCTCATGAATCAGGGTGTGAGGGTTAATTATATGCGCGGTCTGGCCGGGCCACTTTATGACGAAGCGAGACGCTTTAATGAGATTGTGGATACCAAACGATGTCTGCCCCGTGCTCATCGTATTCCTGAAATTTTCACCCGCCGCAATGAGTTTTTATTTATTGCAGCCGCTGATACCTGCTATGCTATACGCTCATTGCGTCTTGCAGCGGAAGATATTATCAGGAAATGCACGCCACCAACGGATAAATATGAAGTTAACAATGGCGGCGTAATTAAAGCGCAGGCATATCGCCATTATTATCATACTGGCAACGACCTGTTGCGGTCAATTATCAGCGCAGACGACTACGCAAAATATATTGCGGAGTTTGGATGGTTTATGAAGGAAAGTCGTGAAGCGCTCATGTCAGAAGAACAACTGAATGAGTGGAAGAAAATGAATAAGGAAAATGAAAATGTTAACCATCAATAAGCCAAAGGCCGCAGAAGATTTTCATAAGCATTTTACACAGTCTGCCCGTTATTTACCCGGTAGTCGTTCATTTAGCATGTCCAGTGAACGGGAAAACATCATTCGTCTGGCCGTGCTGGAATCAGCCTGGATGATGGGGGAAATCACCGTGCTGGACGTCACTGCCCCGGATGGTCCGGCCATCGATATCGGTAACAGTTCCCTGCACACCGGGCGCGTTTACGGCGGGCGCTTCCGTAAGCATATGGCGGTGAATGGCACGGAGTTTACCCTTAGTGAAACCGACTCAAGCGCCAGTATTTCATTTGCTGAAATGTCCGCGCTCGCCAGTATCGGCCAGCAGGGATTGTTTGAAGAAAGCATGGGCGACTTTTTCGCGCAGGCTTACGCGCTGGATATGCTGCGTATTGGCTTTAACGGCAAGGCCATTGCGGAGACCACTGACCCGGAAGCCAACAAAAAAGGTGAGGACGTGAATATCGGCTGGCATGCGCTCGCCAGCCAGTTCAGCGACGGGAAACAGGTTATCAGCAAGCCGCTGAAAATCGGCGAGTCCGGCGACTGGAAGAACATCGACGCGCTGGCAAACCACCTTATTACTGAACTTATCGCGGAGCCGTACCGGGAAGATCCACGCCTTGTGGTGCTGGTAGGCGCTGAACTGGCGGCTAATCAGCGTCTGAAACTCTTTAATACCGCAGACCGTCCCGCCGATGTGAACGCCGCACAGATGGCGACAAGCTCCGTAGCTGGGCGCTTTGCTTTTATCCCGCCGTTTATGCCCGGTAAACGTCTGGCCGTCACCACGCTGAAAAACCTGCAAATCTACACGCAGGAGAATACCCGCTACTTCCGCGCCGAATTTGACGAGGAGAGGAAGGAATACACTCATGCTTATCTGCGTAATGAAGGGTACGCGCTGGGGAACCCGGAACTGTATGCCGCCGTCGATGAAACCGCTGTGAGCTTTGTCTGACGGTCTAAAACAGAACACAAAAAAACCCGCCAAATTGACGGGTTTTTCCGGGAATATCATCAGGCTGGCACCTGACTTCAAAGGAAGATTTATCATGACAGGTATTATGCATATGTTCAAGTGCGGAGGCTTCGTAATAAAGCTCTTGCGCTGCTCCCATTGGGCGGGGTATATTTCCAGCGTTGCCCCTCAATGGGCAACCGGGATTAGCAGCCCGTGTATGTTATCGGCGACGACAGACGCACCATGCGTCTTTTTTACGTCGCAACCAACGCCACAGTGCGCCATTTTATGGCGTGGTGTTACGTATCTGGTACAGGTTTGAATCGCTCTTTCCTGCGCCTTTCGTTACACTATGCCGCCTTGTCAATGGTAGCTCAGGCGGGGCAGCTTTCGGGCTGGCCGGTTTCCGATAACGCCGGTACTGCTAACCCCGTCTGGGCTATCGCCATCATGAAGATTAGCAGCTTCGGCGATAGCAACGATTACGCTGTTATCGGAGGTTGCCTTATGGCTTCGATCCCCACCCAAACTAACCCGCAATATACCTGGCTTTTCCTGGCCGTTCGTCGTGCTGATTTGCAGGACAAACCACACCGAAAGCAGATCACTGCACCCGATTATCCCTCTGCGCGACGACTTATCGCACGGGAATATGTTGCTGCCTATGCCGGGCGACTGCCCCTTATCCAGCACTAATAGTTCGGTATAAACAATGATATTGCTATGACCGCTACGGTCAGGAGGGGTTATGTCTCAAAATAATATTAATGAAAATAAGTCTGTCGATTCTTCTGAATGGTCTTTGCATAAAGATTATTTCTGCTTTATGTCAGAGGACAGTAAAAACAGACTTGATACTGTTTCTGATGTAATACTTTTAATGAGAGATTATCTAAATTACGTGAGTGATGATGAACATACATGTACTAAAGCACGAGGTATAGAGGCTATATGTATTCTCATTAGTGGGGAACTTGAAAATCTAAAATCAGAACTCAATTACCCCGGTGGGCTTTTTTCCGAATTTCAGGCTATGCACGGAATTAGTTTAATTAAGAAATACGGAATAAAAAACTAGGGGCTGTCCT
>NZ_MAYS01000192.1 GCF_001756855.1 Candidatus Erwinia dacicola
ACGTTCTTCGCTTACCCGAAGGATATCCGCAAAATGATGTACACCACCAATGCCATTGAGTCGCTGAACAGCGTGATCCGCCATGCTATCAAGAAGCATAAGGTGTTCCCGACGGTTTACACAGAATCATGTACAGGGTCCGCTCTGAGTGAGTTAAGCGGCTGCCCGCGAGGTCAGCCGATGGGCATCAGCTTTTACTGGTGCCTGAAATAATCGTCTTGATGATATTACTGGTTGAAATACCATCTTCGAAGTTCAGCACCCGCACATCACCGCCGTTAGCCCACACTTCTTTACTGCCCGCGATATCTTCCGGATTATAGTCACCGCCTTTGACCAGCAGGTCTGGCAGCACCTCAGCAATCACACGCTGTGGCGTATCCTCTTCAAAACCGATTACCCAGTCCACGGCTTCCAGCGCACCCAGCACGATCATACGATTGACCAACGGGTTAACTGGGCGCGTTTTGCCCTTCAGGCGACGGGTTGAAGCATCGCTGTTGACCGCCACAATCAGGCGATCCCCCAGCTTACGCGAATTGGCAAGATAGGAGACGTGGCCCGCGTGCAGAATGTCGAACACGCCGTTGGTCATCACCACTTTCTCGCCACGCTGGCGCGCCTTGGCGACTTCAGCAATCAGCCGTGCTTCATCCATCACGCCGAAGCCGTATTCAGGGCGCGCATGAATAGCATTCTCCAGCTCGACCGGGGAAACCGTAGAGGAACCCAATTTTCCGACCACCACGCCCGCAGAGGCATTGGCCAAGAAGCAGCTCTCTTCCAGCGTATTGCCTGCCGCCAGCGCGGCCGCCAGTACGCCAATCACCGTATCACCGGCACCGGTCACGTCGAACACTTCCTGCGCTTGGGTTGGCATATGGAACGGCTCTTTGCCCGGCTGCAGCAGCGTCATACCGTGCTCGGAACGGGTTACCAGCAGCGCCGACAGGGCGTGCTGCTGCATCAGTGTCGTACCGCGCTCCACAATATCCGCTTCGCTTTTACATTTGCCAACCACTGCTTCGAACTCGGAGAGGTTTGGTGTCAGCAGCGTTGCACCGTGATAGCGTGAGAAATTAGTCCCTTTCGGGTCGACCAGCACCGGTACGCCCGCTTCGCGCGCCAGCGCGATCATGGTTTCGACGCTGGCCAGCGCACCTTTGGCATAGTCAGACAGCACCAGCGCACCAATTTTTGGCAGTGCCTCACGGATGCGCTCGTGCATTGGCTCCGGGTTAACCCCGTCAAAGCCCTCTTCGAAATCGAGGCGGATCAGCTGCTGGCTGCGTGACAGCACCCGCAGTTTGGTAATGGTGGGATGCGTCGGCACCACCACAAAATCACACCGCACGTTCACCCCGGCCAGCGTTGCACTCAACGCCTGCGCGGCTTCATCAATCCCGGTCAGGCCCACCAGACGCGAGCCGGCACCGAGAGAGGCGATATTCATCGCCACGTTGGCCGCGCCTCCCGGGCGCTCCTCCACATGGTCCACTTTCACTACCGGCACCGGGGCTTCAGGGGAGATGCGACTGGTTGGGCCATGCCAGTAGCGATCCAGCATCACATCGCCAACCACCAGAACACCCGCGCGCGAAAAATCAAGCAGTGTGATTTTCATTCCAGACACTCCAGACTGCAGTTCAAACAGGAAAAATTATGCGCGCGATGATAGCACAGATTGCCGCTGACCATCATCACGTGCCGCACACCGACTCAGGCTCCCAGCGACTTCTGCCAGCTGGCATTGACCTGTGCCTTTTCCACGCTGAATGCTCTCTCTTCCACGTGCCCCGGCAGCTCCTGCAAAGCGAGATGGTGCAGCGCATCGCGCAGCGAAACGTAGGCCTGAGTCAGCGCCTCGGCCTCGGCCTGGGCTATCCTGTCGCCATTTGCTAGCAGTTCGAGGATGCGCACGTTATCGGACCAGCGCGTCAGCGTCGGATCCTGAGCGGCGTAGCGTAAGACCAGATACTGCGTAATGAATTCAATATCAGTGATACCGCCCTTATCCGCTTTCAGATCCCAGCGCCCTTTATGCTTGTGCCCGAGGTGAGCGCGCATCTTCTCGCGCATTTCCCGCACTTCGGTTTTCAGCCCGTCAGGCTCGCGCGGCAGCGAAAGAATGCCACGGCGGATCTGATTAAAGTGCTGGCTCAGCGCCCCGTCTCCAAACACAATGCGCGCCCGTACCAGCGCCTGATGCTCCCAGGTCCAGGCTTCATTACGCTGATAATCATCGAAGGCATCGAAGGTACTGACCAGCATCCCCGCCGCGCCGGATGGCCGCAGGCGCGCATCGACCTCATACAAAATGCCGGAGGAGGTGCGGGTGCTGAACAGGTGCATCACGCGCTGCGCCAGCCGCAGGTAAAACTGGTGCCCGTCGATGCTGCGCTCACCCAGCGTCACGGCATCCACCGGGCAGTCGTGCAGAAACACCAGATCGAGGTCGGAACTGTAGCCCAGCTCCCAGCCGCCCAACTTGCCATAGCCGACCACGGCGAAGCCGTGCTTGCTGTCGCTGGTCAGGTGCGACGGGCGACCATAACGCTGCACCATCATGTTCCACGCCTGCTGCACCACCGCTTCGATCATCGCTTCTGCCAGCCAGGTCAGATGGTCGCTGACCTTCATGACCGGCAGCGTTTTGGCGATATCGGCGGCGGCAATGCGCAGATGCTGCGCCTGTTTAAACTGGCGCAGCGCCTCCAACTGCTGCTCTTCGTCCTCTTCCGGGATGCGCAGCAGATACTGGCGCAGCTCGTCGCGGTAGGCATCGGTGGCGGTCGGCTGGTACAGCGTGACCGGGTCGAGCAGTTCATCAAGCAGCAGCGGGTGGCGCGCCAGCTGGTTGGCTACCATCGGCGAGGCGGCGCACAGGCGGATCAGATGTTTCAGCGCCCCGTCGAATTCGGTCAGCAGTTCGAGATAGGTCGAGCGGGTAACCACGCCAAGCAGCAGCGGGGTCAGGCGGCTGAGCGTGACCGGAGCATCGTCCCGCGGCACCACTTCACTTAGCAGGCGCGGAATCAGCTGATCCAGCGCTTGGCGGCCACGCGGGCCAATCGTGCGTTTATCCACATCTAGGCGGAATTCGGTGATTGTGCGCCAGAGCAGCTGGCGGGCGGCGCTGTCGAGATGCGGCACCAGCGGTTCCAGCTCGGCCTCTTCCAGCTGGTCCTGCCACAGCACGCCGTATTCACCGGCGTCGCGACTGTCGCCGTTGTCTGAGCTATCGTCGCCGATTAGATCGTTAAAGATGGCGCGCACCTGCGCCATATGGATATCAAGCTGGTCATGCAATGCCTGCCAGTCGCTGAAGCCCATTGCCCAAGCAAGACGGGCCCGACCCAACTCTGCCACTGGCAGCATCTGCGTTTGTTCGTCGTTGATGCTCTGCAACAGATTTTCGAGGCGACGTAGGAACAGATAGGCATCGCGCAGCAGGCTGACCTGCCCTTCCGGCAGCAGATGCAGATCGCCAATAGCGTGCAGCGTCGGCAATAAGGAACGCATTTGCAGCGATCGCTCGCGACTGCCGCGTATCAGTTGGAAGACCTGCACGATAAACTCGGTTTCGCGAATACCGCCAGCACCCAGCTTGATGTTATCGGTCAGACCACGCCGCCGTACTTCACGCGCGATCATGCTTTTCATATTACGCAGCGACTGGATCACGCTGAAATCGATGTAGCGGCGGAATACGAACGGGTGCAGCGTCTGGCGCAGCTCTTCGCTCCAGCGGTCATCGCTGTCGCCCATCAGGCGCGCTTTCACCATCGCGTAGCGTTCCCAGTCGCGACCCTGCTCCTGATAATAATCTTCCAGCGCGGCAAAGCTCAGCACCAGCGGGCCGCTGTCGCCGAACGGGCGCAGGCGCATATCCACACGGTACACAAAGCCATCAATGGTGGGTTGATCCAGCACCTTAATCAGGCGCTGCCCAAGACGGGTGAAGAACTGCGCATTATCCAGCTTGCGGCGGCCCCCTTGGGTGGCACCGTTTTCCGGCCAAGTGAAGATCAGGTCAATATCAGAGGAGAAATTAAGCTCGCCACCGCCCAGCTTGCCCATACCGAGGATCAGCAGCGGCTGTGGCTCCCCGACGGCATTAACCGGCGTGCCGAAATCGCGGCAGCAGGCGTGCCACAGCCAGTCGCGTGCGGCGACAATCAGCGTTTCCGCCAGCTCGCTCAGCTGGCGCAAACTTTCTTCTGTAGTGCTGGTGGCCGGAGTCTGCATCCAGGCGATGCGCGTCAGCATATGGCGGCGGAACAGGCGCAGCTCGCGCATCAGCGCATTTTCATCCTGTACCGAGGCAAGCTGCGTCTGTAACCACTGCGGATAGTGTTGCCATTCATCCGGCTGCGGCGGCTGCTGCTGGATCTGCTGCCACCAGTCGGGGCATTTTGCTAGGTTATCGCTGATAAAATCGCTAAATGCCAGAACCGCCTTTTGCTGTTCACTGGCACCGCTGAACATGGGATCGAGCAGTGCGCTCTGCCTGGTCAGTAACGATGGCAACATAATCACTCCCTTATAAAAAGCCGCACTCCAAAGGTTTTACACGCTGCCATTCTTCCAGAATGCCGCCTGATTCAGCGCCTGCTGGCGATGACTGTCCAGCCAGACTTCCTGCTGGCTGACAATCGCCTGCTGCTGCAGCTGCCAACTTTGCAGCCAGCTGTTGACCACCTCAGGGTCACATAGGCACCGGCCAGCAGATGGACGGCCAGCAGCTGGCGATGCAGGCGCGTCAGCTTGTCCTGATATTCGCCCGAATGGTTAACGTGAGCGAAGGTCTCTTTAAGGTCGGCGGCGATGCGCCCGAGCATGATATTGCTGAAGCGTTTAAAAGAGCCCTGCAGCTTGGCATCAGCCTTCTAATCGACGAACGCACACCAGTCTTCGGTAACAATCCAGTTAGTAAGCGCCAACTGAGTCCCCAACCAGACCGGACTGAAACAGAGCTTTTCGGCGCTGACGTTCTCTTCCATCAGCGCCTCTTCAAGCACGGTAAGTTTTTGGCGCAGATCGCTGCTGGCTTTGCGCGGAACCAGCGCGCCGTACAGAGAGAAAACCTGACGCAGCGTCTCCAGCCCATCTTTAATCTGCGGCAGTGCGCCGCTGACGCCGCGCAGCCACAGCTCTTCGTGATACTGCCACTGGCTGAGAGCCAGCAGTAACCCACTGCGCATCCCCTCTTCTACCGTTGCTTTCGGCTTGACCTTCGGCAGCGGAATCGGGCGCAGCGGATTGCCCTGCGCCAGCGCATAGCCGCGTGCAGCTTTACTCAGGCTGCCGAGGCGCAGGCCCTCCAGCATGGCTAGCTCGGCGGCAAAAGCCAGCAAATCGTTACGCTGCCCGCTTTTCAGCTCCAGTTCGATTTCTCTCAGCGGCTCGCTTAACGCTCCGGCACTGACTTCCCCGCAGTCGTAAGCCACTTCAATCTCGCTTCGCAGGTAAGTAACTTCCCATTTTTCGCGCACGAAATGGGTGCTGAACAGCGCGTTGAGGCGCTGTTGCAACGCGGCAACGTCGGTGCCCTGCTGCCAGACGTCGGCAGGCAGCAGGGCGATATTGAGCTCAGGCTGGCTGAGCGCCACATTGTATTCCGGCCGCTGATGCAGCCCGCCCACCGTCTGCCCGGCGGTTTTTAGCGTCATCTCGTAGCTGTCGCCAAACCCGCGGATGCGCAGGCCCATATCCCAGCGGCGCAGCTGGCTGTCGTCGGTTTCAAAGTAGATATTGGTGAGCTTCTGCCCCTCGCTGTGCTGATAAGGCCAGTTCGCCAGTTTATCGGCAATTTTTGACGCAGCTTCTGCAGCGGCGATGAACTTTAATTCGATTTCGATGGTCATATTGTCTTACTTTGCGTCGTTAACGGCACGGTAAACGGTTAAGGTAACCGATTATACCTGCTTTATGACGGGCATCTTAACCTGAAGAGTGATGTACAAGCGACAGGGCTGTCTCTTCTTTAGCTGCGCTTTCGCGTGCCCGCTCTCATGCTCTCTGAAACCAGGATAGTTCTCATTCAGTTTTCTGCGAGGCCGCCTCAGACTGTGCTTTTACTTTTTCCAGCACTTACGAATAAGAGTTTGAATGAATAAAACTCACCTTTATTGGACTGATTTTACTCACTTTTAGCGTTGCAACCTCGGTTTATACTGAAAAAACGCCACATTTCCGACGAGCTTCCTACCTAGGTCCGCAGCGGTCCTAGCAATGATTACCGCCTGATCCGCACCCTGAATGCCGGTGAAAGAAGTCACCCTGCTGCAGTCAAACGACAATAGCAAATATGGGCAAATCCGTGACAGCTAGGCGCGCACCACCTAGATCTCGCTGGCACAGCTGAGCGAGCAGCCAAGCCTGCGCACCCGCGTGCCGCAGCTGGTCAAAGACCTAACGGCCAAACTGGCCAATATCGACGGTAGTTGGAACGAACGCACCGCCGAGATGCAGAAAAAAGTCGCTGGCAGCGATGGGGCGATAAACAGCCTGAAAAAAGAGAATCAGCAGTTGAAAAACCTGCGGGTGGTGGCGAAAAAGAAAGTGGATGCCGGCCAACGTGCAGTTTGATGATAAACAGCTCACCATCCATTATGCAGTGATTTATGTACGGCGGCGGCGTAGCCGGTGTTGACCTGCTGTTGCCGCATATGATCCCGCGCAGGAAGAAAAGCGACCGCTGGATGAATTAATCCAACCGATGACAAATCAGGGTATCTCGGATGCTCTTTTTGTCGTGCCAGCAATTTATCATTTGTGCAACATGCATGTTATAGTGTTCCCATATTCAATGATAGGTTAATTCCGATTGTCCGCTTTGTGGAGACCCGCAGTGAAAACATACCTTGTCGGTGGTGCCGTACGCGATGGACTGCTAAATTTGCCGCTGAAAGACAAAGACTGGGTGGTGGTGGGAGCCTCTCCCCAGCAGATGTTGGATGCTGGCTACGAGCAGGTTGGCCGCGATTTTCCAGTATTTCTGCACCCTTCCAGCCACGAAGAGTATGCGCTGGCGCGCACCGAGCGTAAGTCCGGCAGCGGTTATACCGACTTCGTCTGCTATGCCGCGCCCGACGTCACGCTGGAACAGGATCTGACCCGACGCGATCTGACGATCAACGCCATTGCTCAGGACGCTGACGGAAACTATTACGACCTTTATAGCGGGCGGGAAGACCTTAAGCAGCGCCTGCTGCGCCATGTTTCGGCTGCATTCAACGAAGATCCGCTGCGCGTACTACGCGTGGCGCGCTTTGCGGCACGTTTTGCCCACCTCAATTTCCGCGTCGCTGACGAAACCATGGAGCTGATGCGCGCCATGGCGGCAGGCGGCGAGCTCGTGCATCTGACGGCGGAACGCGTGTGGAAAGAGACGGAGAGCGCCCTGCTCACCCGCAACCCGCAGGTCTATTTCCAAGTACTGCGCGACTGCGGCGCGCTGGCGGTGCTGTTCCCCGAGCTGGATAATCTGTATGGCGTGCCAGCCCCGGCTAAATGGCACCCGGAGATCGACACCGGGGTGCATGCGCTAATGACGCTGGCGATGGCCGCCCAGCTCAGCCCGGAGCTGGATATTCGCTTCGCCACGCTGTTTCACGACGTCGGCAAGGGCCTAACACCGCCGGGAAAATGGCCCAGCCACCACGGGCATGGCCCGGCTGGCGTGCCGCTGGTTGCCGCGCTGTGCGAGCGCCTGCGCGTGCCGAATGCCGTGCGCGATCTCGCCCTGATAGTCACTGAATTCCATGACTTGGTGCACACCGTACAAAATCAGTCAGCCGCTACGCTGATTGCCATGTTTGACCGCGTGGATGCTTGGCGTAAGCCGCAGCGAGTTGGGCAGATTGCTATCACCAGTGAAGCCGATGCGCGCGGGCGTACCGGTTTTGAAAGCAATCCTTATCCCCAGGGCGACTACATGCGCACCGCCTGGCGGGTGGCACAAAGCGTGTCGACAAAAGAGGTAGTTGAGGCAGGATTCAAGGGCAGCGAAGTGAGAAAAGAGCTAACGCGGCGTCGAATGGTCGCGCTAGAAGAGTGGAAGTCGTCGTAACCTCCTAACGGGCCGATAGAAACAAAAGATCGGCCCCGCCTACGAGTAGTTCTAAAGCACAAACACTGCGTAAAGCGCTGTCGCGATAATAAAGCGGTAGATAGCGAATGGGATAAACGAGATACGTTTGATAATGTGCAGGAAGGTCTTGATCGCGATCAGCGCGACAATAAAGGCAGTAACAAAACCGACGGCGAACATCGGAAAGTCGGTCATGGTCAGAAAGCCCATGCTCTTATAGAGATCCAGCGCGGTAGCGCCCATCATCATCGGCACGGCCAGCAAGAAAGAGAACTCAGAAGCCGCATAGCGGGTCACGCCCGTTAGAATCCCGCCGGAAATGGTCGCACCGGAGCGTGAGAAGCCCGGCCACAGCGCCAGACACTGGAAGCAGCCAATCACGAATGCTTGACGATAGGTAATATCATCCACGCCCACGGCTTTTGGCTGCTTCGGCTTTAGCAGCTCAGCAGCGATCAGCAGCACGCCACCGACCACCAGCGCACCCATCACGTTAACCGGGTTAAACAGCGTTTTGATCTGGTCGTGCAGCAGCAGACCAATCACGACCGCCGGAACCATACCAAACAGAATATGAATCAGCGTCAGTTTGCCGGTACCGGTGCCGGTGCCTTCATGCGGCCCTTTGCCGAAGTGAATACCGATCAGGCCAAACAGACGGCGCCAGAACATCACCACCACAGCCAAAATTGAGCCAAGCTGGATAACCACTTCGAAAGTCTCTGCTTTCTCACCTTCAAAACCTAACAGATGACCGACAATGATCATGTGCCCGGTGGAGGAAACAGGAAGGAACTCCGTCAACCCTTCAACAATGCCGAGTATTGCCGCCACCCATAGCTGATGAATATCTGCCATCAAATTCTACCTCTAACCAAGTTAAAACCATTAAAAAGGCGGTCGCTTTGCGCTACCGCACAAATTGTGCCCAGACTGAATTAGGTCAACCTTAAGAGAGACCATAATGTGGTTTGGTTTCATTATCATGGCAATGATATTGCGTTTATTTCGGATTAGTCCCGCGTTCGATGATCACCCCGACTTCATGAGCCTGAGCGATTGCTCCCGGTTTGCTGACCTTAATCCGCACCCACGGCAAGGCGAATCGAGCCAGCAACAGCGTGGCAATCTCCTCCGCGACGCGTTCAACCAGCGCGAATTTGCCGTTCGCAACGTGATCGATAATCACCTGTAAGACGTCGGCATAGTTCAGAGAGTCGTTGACATCATCGCTGGCCGCGGCTTTGCGGTTGTCCCACGCCATTTCGACATCGAACACCAGCTTCTGCTGAATCGTCTGCTCCCAGTCGTAAACACCAATGGTAGTGATGACGGATAGTTGATCAATAAATATGATATCCATGATACGGCTCTCTCTTTTTACGGTTACCGGATACCATTCCCGGCGGTTTATGCGTATTATCCACGGATGCAGACTTTAAGACGACCCCAACAAGACGGAATGGTGTTATGAGTGTATTCGCGCTTGGTATGATTATTTTCGCGTATCTGTGTGGCTCCATCTCCAGTGCGATTCTGGTTTGCCGGCTGTTTGGATTACCGGCCCCCCGCCACCACGGTTCGCGCAACCTTGGCACCACTAACGTATTGCGCATCGGTGGTAGAGGTGCGGCAGCGATGGTGCTGGTGTTTGATATTCTTAAAGGCATGCTGCCGGTCTGGCTGGCGTATCACTTCGGCGTGACCCCGCTCTACCTTGGCCTGACTGCAATTGCGGCCTGTCTTGGTCATATCTACCCGGTATTCTTTAAGTTCAAAGGCGGTAAAGGCGTCGCCACTGCCTTTGGTGCTATCGCGCCTATCGGCTGGGATTTAACGGGATTGATGACCGGGACTTGGCTGCTGACGGTGCTGCTGAGCAGCTACTCTTCGCTGGGGGCGATTATCAGCGCGCTGATCGCGCCGTTCTACGTCTGGTGGTTTAAACCGCAGTTTACCTTTCCGGTCGCCA
Source organism: Candidatus Erwinia dacicola (assembly GCF_001756855.1). GTDB lineage: Bacteria > Pseudomonadota > Gammaproteobacteria > Enterobacterales > Enterobacteriaceae > Erwinia > Erwinia dacicola. Next base: position 10,068 of record NZ_MAYS01000192.1, read on the forward strand.
TGCTCTCCTGCCTGATCCTGCTGCGTCATCATGACAATATTCAGCGGCTGTGGCGCAGCCAAGAAACGAAGATCTGGAAAAAGAAGAGAAAGGATCCGTAAAGATACGGGCGAGGCCTGTCTCACCCCGACAAAATAACGGTGAATTTGCCTAGGGGTCAGGCATGCCTGACCCACAACAGGCGGGCAGTTAAATGGCAGGTAACTCTGCCAGCGGCCAGCGCGGGCGCACCGTGATACTCAGCTCCGCATGCGTACCTCCTTTCATCCGCACCATCCCTACATAGGCAATCATCGCGCCGTTATCGGTACAAAATTCCGGGCGCGCATAAAACACTTCGCCGCCCCGCTTCTGCATCATTTCTGCCAGCTTGCTGCGCAGCGTGCGGTTAGCACTGACCCCCCCGGCAATCACCAGACGCTTGAAACCACTCTGATCGAGCGCACGACGGCATTTAATCGCCAGCGTATCGACGACGGCATCTTCAAAAGCGCGCGCGATGTCAGCACGAGTCTGATCGCTGCTGTCATTATCACGAATGGTATTTGCCGCGAAGGTTTTCAGGCCTGCGAAGCTGAAATCCAGCCCTAGGCGATCGGTCATCGGGCGCGGGAAGGCAAAGCGCTTTTCCACCCCCTGCTGCGCCATTTTCGACAGCATTGGGCCCCCGGGATAGTCCAGCCCCAGCAGCTTGGCTGTTTTATCAAAGGCTTCGCCCGCCGCATCATCAATGGATTCGCCCAACAGGGTGTATTCACCGATGCCCGTGACGCTAATCAGCTGCGTATGGCCGCCGGAAACCAGCAGCGCGACAAACGGAAACTCGGGCGGGTTATCTTCCAGCATCGGGGCCAATAGGTGCCCTTCCATATGGTGCACGGCAATCGCCGGGACATCCCAAGCAAACGCTAGCGAGCGACCAATGGTGGCGCCAACCAGCAGCGCACCGACTAGGCCCGGACCGGCAGTATAGGCCACCGCATCGATATCCTGCGTCTGCAGTCCGGCCTCTTTCAGCGCGGCCTGGATCAGCGACACCGTTTTACGCACGTGATCGCGCGAAGCCAGTTCGGGTACCACACCACCGTAGTCGGCATGGAGCTTTATTTGGCTATAAAGTTGATTAGCGAGCAAACCGACCGTATCATCATAAATGGCAATACCGGTTTCATCGCAGGATGTTTCAATTCCAAGAACACGCATGGCTTTTTCACCTCATTCTTGCAGCGAGCAGTGTAGCATGACGGCGCTTTGCCGGGCGGCAATTTTAGCGACTCAGCGGTTATGCCTTGAACAATAAAGTGTTTTTTTTCCACTAGGGACGTTGGATTCGTGTATGATGAGGCCCCCTGAAAAAAACCGGCAGCCGCACCGGCGCATCTGTTGGTTACATTAAGCTATGGTGCTTTACAACGCAGCCTGTGTTGGAGTAAAGTTCCGCACCATTTTGAAATGAGCTGGCACCGATGTCAGCAGCAAAACCGAATTTATCGAGGTGAGAGTTACATGCCGGTAATTAAAGTACGTGAAAACGAGCCATTCGACGTAGCACTGCGTCGCTTCAAGCGTTCTTGTGAGAAAGCAGGCGTTCTGGCTGAAGTTCGTCGTCGTGAGTTTTATGAAAAACCTACTACCGAACGTAAGCGAGCTAAAGCGTCTGCAGTAAAACGCCACTCTAAGAAACTGGCTCGCGAAAACGCACGCCGCACTCGTCTGTACTAGTAACCTGAGGGCTTGCCCTCTCGTTATACAGACCAGTTAATAGTTATCAGGCCGTGCTTCCGAAAGGAATGCGCGGCCTGTTGTCGTTTGTGAGCTGATCAACTGGGGCTTATGGCAGGAAGAATTCCGCGCTTATTTATCAATGATTTACTCGCACACACGGACATCGTGGATCTTATTGATGCCCGAGTGAAACTGAAAAAGCAGGGTAAAAACCATCACGCGTGCTGCCCTTTCCATAAGGAGAAAACCCCCTCCTTCACGGTAAACAGCGAGAAACAGTTTTATCACTGTTTCGGCTGCGGCGCGCACGGTAATGCCGTCGACTTCCTGATGAATTACGATCGTCTGGAATTTATCGAAAGCATCGAAGAACTGGCGACCCTGTATGGTCTGGAAGTGCCGTATGAAAGCGGTAACTGTCCCAGCCAACTTGAGCGTCACCAGCGTCAAAGTCTCTATCAGTTAATGACTGGTCTGCGCGATTTCTATCAGCAGGCGCTGGCTCAAAGCCAGTCGGCAGGCGCGCGTAAATATCTGGCGCAGCGCGGGCTGAGCGAAGAGGTCATTAAGCATTTTTCTATCGGTTTCGCCCCTGCGGGCTGGGACAACGCGCTTAAACGCTTTGGTCGTAATCCTGATGACCGCCAGTCGCTGATCGACGCCGGTATGCTGGTCACCAATAACCAGGGCCGCAGCTACGATCGCTTCCGTGAGCGCGTGATGTTTCCTATCCACGATAAGCGTGGACGGGTGATTGGCTTTGGTGGCCGGGTACTCGGCAACGGAATGCCGAAATATCTCAACTCGCCGGAAACCGATATTTTCCATAAAGGCCGCCAGCTGTATGGCCTGTATGAAGCACAAAGAAATTATCCTGAACCGCCCAAGCTGCTGGTGGTTGAAGGGTATATGGATGTAGTGGCGCTGGCACAGTTTGGCGTGGATTACGCCGTGGCCTCGCTGGGGACCTCTACCACAGCTGAGCATATTCAGCTGCTGTTCCGCGCCACCAATACCGTCATTTGCTGTTACGACGGTGACCGTGCAGGCCGCGAGGCAGCTTGGCGCGCGCTGGAAACCGCATTACCTTACATGAATGACGGTCATCAGCTACGCTTTATGTTCCTGCCTGACGGCGAAGACCCGGATACGCTAGTACGTAAAGAGGGTAAAGAGGCTTTCGAAGCGCGGATGGAGCAGGCAATACCGCTCTCCGGGTTTCTGTTCGATACGCTGATGCCGCAGGTCGATTTGCGTTCGCCAGATGGCCGCGCGCAGCTCAGCACGCTGGCACTGCCGCTAATTAGTCAGGTTCCGGGCGAGACGTTACGTATTTACCTGCGTCAGGAGCTGGGCAACAAGCTAGGGATCCTCGACGATAGCCAGCTTGAGAAGCTGCTGCCAAAGCAAGCGGAAAATGCGAAACCGGCACCGCCGCTCCAGCTAAAACGCACAACCATGCGTATACTTATTGGGCTGCTAATCCAGAACCCGCAGCTGGCGACAATGGTGCCCTCGCTCGATGGGCTGGAGCAGTCAGATTTGCCCGGTTTTCCACTGTTCGTTGAGTTGGTGAGCATTTGCGTTGCTCAACCTAGCCTGACGACCGGACAGCTACTAGAGTTATACCGCGGCACAAAATTTAGCCAGAGCCTTGAAACCTTGGCAACATGGAACCACATGATAGTAGATGACGAAGTGGACACCATGTTTAAGGACGCGCTAGGCAGTATGTACGATGACGCGCTGGAGCGTCGGCTGGAAGAGCTGATCGCCCGGGACCGCACGCACGCACTGAGCGCAGAAGAGCGCCGCGAGTTCTGGACGCTAAGCCAAGCTCTGAAAAAACAGTAATACCGGACTGACTAAAAGAGAGGGTCAGCCCCTACAAAAAATTTGAAACGTTGTAGACACTTACAACGTTTAAATCACAGAACTTAGAAGCATTATCAGCGCAGTCAGTTCAGGTGAGGCCAGTGCGCAGAAACCGCAGCGTACTGTAGTACGTGAGGATTTCGAGCACTGCCCAATCCTGAAATGGCAAACAAGATAGCTTCGGACAGAACAAAAGCGGCTTAAGTGCCGAATTCGAGTCAGGTAGACCCTGACAGCCGCCATGACGGGCAGCGGCAATAATCCAAACGCCCTCACTGTTATTGTTGGCATCTTAAGCTGACCCGACACCAATCTAATTTAACAGAAGTGTGGATACCGTCTTATGGAGCAAAACCCGCAGTCACAGCTGAAGCTACTTGTCACCCGTGGTAAGGAGCAAGGCTATCTGACCTATGCCGAGGTCAATGACCATCTGCCGGAAGATATTGTCGACTCCGATCAGATTGAAGACATCATCCAGATGATTAACGACATGGGCATCCAGGTAGTGGAAGAAGCGCCTGATGCCGATGATCTGATGCTGAATGAAAACAACAACGATACGGACGAAGATGCTGCTGAAGCGGCTGCTCAGGTGCTATCCAGCGTAGAGTCGGAAATCGGGCGTACTACCGACCCGGTGCGTATGTACATGCGTGAAATGGGTACCGTTGAACTGTTGACTCGCGAAGGCGAAATCGATATCGCGAAGCGCATCGAAGACGGTATCAACCAGGTACAGTGCTCGGTTGCTGAATATCCTGAAGCCATTACCTACCTGCTTGAGCAGTACGATCGCGTTGAAGCGGGCGAAGCGCGCTTGTCAGACCTGATCACCGGTTTTGTTGATCCAAACTCGCAGGAAGACATCGCACCGACGGTGACCCATGTCGGTTCCGAACTATCTGAAGCCAAGCGTGACAACGAAGAAGAAGACGAAGAAGATGACGACAGCGCGGACGATGACAACAGCATCGACCCGGAGCTAGCGCGTGAAAAATTCAACGAGCTGCGCGTACAGTACGAAAAAGCTCATACTGTCATTAAAGCGAAAAGTCGCAGCCACGTTGATGCCATCGCTGAAATCCAGAATCTCTCTCACGTCTTTAAGCAGTTCCGCCTAGTGCCGAAACAGTTCGACTTCCTAGTAAACAGCATGCGCGTGATGATGGACCGCGTACGTATTCAGGAACGCCTGATTATGAAGCTGTGCGTTGAACTGTGTAAAATGCCGAAGAAGAACTTCATTACCCTGTTCACCGGCAATGAAACCAGCGAAACCTGGTTCAAAGCCGCGCTGGCGATGAACAGACCGTGGTCAGAAAAGCTGAACGACATGTCAGACGATGTGCATCGTGGCCTGCAGAAACTGCAGCAGATTGAGCAAGAAACCGGCCTAACCATTGAGCAGGTGAAGGATATCAACCGTCGTATGTCCATCGGTGAAGCGAAAGCGCGCCGTGCGAAGAAAGAGATGGTTGAAGCAAACTTACGTCTGGTTATCTCTATCGCCAAGAAATACACCAACCGTGGTCTGCAGTTCCTTGATCTGATTCAGGAAGGCAATATCGGCCTGATGAAAGCGGTAGATAAGTTTGAATACCGTCGTGGTTATAAGTTCTCGACGTATGCTACATGGTGGATTCGTCAGGCAATCACCCGTTCTATCGCCGACCAAGCGCGTACCATCCGTATTCCGGTGCATATGATTGAGACGATCAACAAGCTCAACCGTATTTCGCGCCAGATGCTGCAGGAGATGGGTCGCGAACCAACGCCGGAAGAGCTGGCTGAGCGCATGTTGATGCCGGAAGATAAAATCCGCAAGGTGCTGAAAATTGCCAAAGAGCCTATCTCCATGGAGACGCCAATTGGTGATGATGAAGATTCACATCTGGGTGATTTTATCGAAGACACCACGCTGGAGCTGCCGCTGGACTCTGCCACCTCTGAGAGCCTGCGTTCTGCCACCCACGACGTGCTGGCAGGCCTGACCGCGCGTGAAGCGAAAGTGCTGCGCATGCGTTTCGGTATCGACATGAACACCGACCACACGCTGGAAGAAGTTGGCAAGCAGTTTGACGTGACGCGTGAGCGTATTCGTCAGATTGAAGCGAAGGCGCTGCGTAAACTGCGCCATCCAAGCCGCTCTGAAGTGCTGCGCAGCTTCCTTGACGATTAATCGACCGCCTGCGTAACAAGATGGCTCCTCACTGAGGGGCCATTACACAGATAATAATCAAACAAAAAACAAGCAGTTTTTGCGCCATCTCTAGCCTCCTTCTCCATTGCTTTTCAGCAGATAAAAGGCCACTTTTACATTGTCGTATGTAAGGCAGCCGCACTTTGAATACAACTCAAGTGGGGCTTTTCTCTATTCTGACCTTTACCAGAGGCTCAGGACAGAAAGATCCTGAGCACCCGTCGTGCAGTGTAACGCATCCGCTTTTAAATCAAAGTCTTCAGATTGCGGAAAGCGGAAATTAGTGCTCTGTCTGATTTTTATACAACGTCAATGTAATCAACGCCCCTGCTCGCGCAGCGCCTGATCGAGTGCAGCATAGGCCGCCGTCATCTCCTTCTGCGAAGCACGATTGAACGTAGCGCCCTTAC
>NZ_MAYS01000193.1 GCF_001756855.1 Candidatus Erwinia dacicola
GTCACTTTGTTGCGTTTCAAGTGGGTATGGGCGAGTTAAAAGCAGTGGGGAACAGACCGGCAGCAGATATTCTGCATACAGTTTTTCCACCCGCAGCCGCGGCCAGTTACCGTGCCCGTAGGAAATCGCCATATCGACATCATCGCCAGCTTCTCCTCATCGCGGTCGAGGGCGGAGATACGCACGTCGATGCCCGGATAAGCTGAGTTAAAGCTGATTAGCCTCGGCACCAGCCACTGAATAGCAAAACTCGGCAGCAAACTGACGGTAAGCGCACCTTCCGCGCTGCGCGCCTGCAGTTTGCGCATGGCGTCATTCAGCGCGGTAAAAATCTCTTTGATATCGAGGTAATAGCTCTGCCCCTCTTCGCTCAGCAACAGCGAGCGAAGAGGGGCAGCGAAACAGCTTCAGGCCGAGGAGATCCTCCAGCAACTTGATCTGGTGGCTGACGGCGGCCTAGGTGACAAACAGTTCCTCAGCCGCTTTCGTGAAGCTGAGGTGACGCGCGGCGGGATCAAAAACGCGCAGGACATTTAGCGGTGGTAAACGTTTAGACATGGTAGATGGGTTCTTTTCGCTCAAGGCCGGATACAGCTCGGACTGTCCGAGTGACGTACGTATTAGTTTTTTTATCCGAGCCATTATAATTTATCCGTTGAGGAACTACCAGCAAATACTTACAGTTGTCGCACTTCCTGAACCGGAACGAAAAGTGCATTGAAATTACGTGTTAACTCACGGAATTTTTTAGGAGTTTTTGGCTTGTGTTCGTGATGTTGTGTTTGCAATTGACCTGACGATTTTCGGGGCTGGTAGCTGAGCCACCTTTTATTCCTGTAGATTTACCCTGTCTGTCCAAGTGATTTTAATAGCACCGCTTAACGCGGTGCTTTTTTTTGCCTGTCGCCTGTTACTGGTTGGTCTCAACCATCTCTTTCACGTCAGAACGGTTAATCTGCTGCTTGTTGCCGTTGGCATCCTTGTAGCTGATCATTCCGGTATCGTTGTCGACCACTGGCTTACCATCGGATACGATAGTGCGACCATCATTGGTGTGCATAACATAGTTGCTTGAACACGCGGCTAGAGTAAAAGTCATGGTACAGGCTGCAATAACTGCGGCTAATTTCTTCATTTTTATATCTCCATGCTGAGAGTGAAACTACCTGCAGACATCGATCTTAATGACAGGTAATCATTTAAACTTTACCTGAATTAGCATAACGCGCTTTGCCGTCTTCGCCAGAAAAGTACATAAATTTCAGCTTGGTCCTAAATCACGAGAAACAGATGACATCATTTAATCCACTGCACTTTCGCCAGCAGTTTCCCACGCTGGGCGATGCCGGATGTTACCTAGACAGTTCCGCTACCGCGCTGAAACCGCTGGCGGTGATCGAAGCCACCGAGCAGTTTTATCGCCTGAGCGCTGGGACGGTTCACCGCAGTCAGTTCGCGACCGCGCAGCAGCTCACCGTGCGCTATGAAGACGCGCGCAGTCAGGTGGCAGCGTTGCTGAATGCCTGTGATGGCACCAACATCGTCTGGACCAAAGGCACCACCGAATCCATTAACTTGGTCGCGCAGAGCTATCTACGTCCGCGCCTGCAGCTGGGGGATGAGATCTTGGTTAGCGAAGCCGAGCACCACGCCAATCTGGTGCCGTGGCTGATGGTGGCTGAGCAGACAGGGGCCAAAGTGGTGAAGTGGCCGATTGGCGCCGACCGTCTGCCGGATCTCAGCCTGCTACCCGCGCTGCTCAACGACCGCACCCGCCTGCTAGCTGTCGGGCAGATGTCGAACGTCACCGGCGGCTGCCCGGACCTATCGCAGATTATGGCACTGGCCCATGCCCGCGGTGTAAAAGTGATGGTCGACGGTGCCCAAGGCGTGGTGCACTGCCCGCCGGATGTACAGGCGCTAAATATTGATTTCTATACTTTTTCTGGCCACAAGCTGTATGGCCCAATGGGCATCGGCGTGTTGTACGGCAGGGCAAACCTGCTGGCAGAAATGGTGCCGTGGCAGGGCGGCGGCAAGATGCTGAGCCGCGTCAACTTTAACGGATTCACCCCGCAGGCGGCGCCGTGGTGCTTCGAGGCAGGCACGCCAAACGTTGCCGGAGTGATTGGGATGAGCGCCGCGCTGGAGTGGCTGAGCAGCGTGGATATTGCCGCCGCCGAGCGCTGGAGCTGCGATCTTGCCGACCTTGCTGAAGCGCGGCTTGCTGGCCTGCCCGGCTTTCAAAGTTATCGCAGCGGAAACTCCAGTCTGCTGGCGTTTGATATCGCCGGTATTCATCACAGCGACGTTGTGACACTGCTGGCGGAGAGCGGGATCTCGCTGCGCGCCGGTCAACACTGTGCGCAACCGCTGCTGGCTGCGCTCGGTGTCAGCGGTACACTGCGCGCCTCCTTTGCCCCCTATAACACGCTGGAAGATGTGGACGCGCTGGCCGCGGCGATGACCACCGCTCTGGCGCTACTGGCTGATTAATGATGAATTTATCCCCGATCGCCCCACACCCGTTTGGCACAGAGGTGACTGCCGACTCGCTACTGACGCAGTTCGCCAGCTTTCGCCAGTGGGAGGAGCGCTATCGTCAGCTGATCTTGCTGGGTAAAAAACTGCCGGCCCTGCCGGAGGCGCTGAAAACGGCGGACATTGAGCTGAGCGGCTGTGAAAACCGCGTCTGGCTCGGCCATCAGCAGTGTAAAAATGGGCAAATACACTTTTATGGCGACAGCGAAGGGCGCATTGTGCGCGGGCTGTTAGTCGTGCTGCTGTGTGCGGTAGAGGGAAAAACCACCGCCCAGATCAGGGGATCGGACCCGCTGGCACTGTTTGACGGGCTGGGATTGAAAGATCAGCTGAGCGCCTCGCGCAGCGCTGGGTTGCAGGCGCTGGCCGATGCAGTGCTGCGCGCTGTGGCCTGACGGGCCGACCGAAAAAGAGGGTCGGCCCCGACAGTTTTTACGCTTGGCGTGCCGCCTTCGCCATCATCTTCTTCAATACGTGCGACACCGCGACAAAACCAAAGGTGGCGGTCACCATCGTTGCCGCGCCAAAACCTGAGGCGCAGTCCATGCGTTTTGGCCCATCAGCGGTTCTGCGTGACGCACATACCGAACCATCCGGCTGAGGGTATATCAGCGCCTCGGTTGAGAATACGCAGTCAATGCCCAGCTTGCCCTTGCTGCTTTTGACAATATTAAAGTCGTTTTTCAGCCGCTCGCGCAGCTTCGCCGCCAGCGGATCCTGAATCGTTTTTGCCAGATCGGCGACCTGGATCTGCGTGGGATCAATCTGCCCGCCCGCCCCGCCGGTTGTCACCAGCGGCATCTTATTGCGACGACACCACGCCAGCAGCGCCGCTTTTGGCCGCAGGCTATCGATAGCGTCGATCACATAGCTGAAGCCCTGACTCATCAGCTCTGCTGTATTATCCGGCGTAATAAAGTCATCAATGCAGGTGACGAGGCATTCCAAATTAATTTCGCGGATCCGCTGCGCCATCATCTCGGTTTTCGCCTGCCCGACGTTGTCTTTCAGCGCATGGATCTGCCGGTTAGTATTAGTGACGCAGACATCATCCATGTCGATCAGGGTGATCGCCCCAATTCCGGTACGCGCCAGTGCTTCCGCCACCCACGAACCCACGCCGCCAATACCCACTACGCAGACATGCGCGTCGGCAAACAGCTGTAGCGCAGACTGACCATATAAACGCGCCGTACCGCCAAAGCGCTGCCGCCAGGCGTCTGAAAGAACCATCATGGATTAATTCCTTAAAAGCAGCAGGCCGCAGAAAGCGGCCCGTCAGGTTTACTGACTGACCAGTAATGACCCCTGAGAAGAACTGTTCTGTGCCGATGAGAATACCGACTGGCCCGCGCCCAGTGCGGTTTTTAATACCCACACGCGGCCATAGTGATTAAACCATCCGGCCATATGACCGGCGTCCGGGCCGATGCCTTGGTAAATATCAAAATGCTGGCCCTTGATTGCGCCGCCGACATCCAGCGACACCATCATGCGCATCTCATATTTTCCAGTAAATTTACCGTTGTTGTTCAGTAAAGGAACTTCTGCCAGCAGCGCCGTTCCCGGTGGGATCAGCGAACGGTCAGAAGCTACCGAGGCTTTTGCCACCAGCGGCACCGCACTTGCCCCACGTACCGGCGCAAACGTTTCGGGCTTGAAGAACACAAAGGATGGGTTCTGCTCCAGCAGTTCACGCACCTCTTCCGGTCTGTGCGATGCACCCCAGTGGCGAATCGCCTGCATCGACATCTCTTCACGCTTCACTTCACCGCGGTCGATCAGCACTTTGCCGATGCTGCGATAGGCATGACCGTTTTTGCCGCCGTATCCGAAGAAGGTCAGCGGGCACCCATCGCCGTAGTCAACGTAGCCGCTGCCCTGTACATCCATAATAAAGTTATCCATCAGCGAGTTGCTGTAACCCACGATATAGCGTGCGCCCAGCGCACCGCTGTAGATATCAGCACGGCTTGGCAGGCGGCCACGTTTAGGCGGCATGCGGTACAGCGGATACTGGAACTCACCCTGGCGGGTATATCGCGCTTCAATCACCGGCGTGTAGTACCCGGTAAACTGCACGTTGCCATAATTGTCGGTGCCTTCCATCTGATAAGCATCCAGCCCGAACTGGTGCAGTTGGCGCGTATAGCCCCCGGCTATCAGCCAGCTCTCAATCGCGCTGTAGGTGCCCGACTGGCGCGAATACATGCCCGATGAGTATGAACGGATCTGCCCTACCTGGTCGGCAAAGTCTCTGCCATTTACTGGGCGGCCCTTCGCGTTGGGTTGATTGACCAGCCCGAGCGGCTGATCCAGTTTCCCGTCTTTATACTGTTGCCCACGGTCAGTAGGTTTTGACAAACAGCCTGCCAGCAGTGCCAGCAGTGTGCCGGTCATCAGATATTTCGCCCAACGTCCTTTCATGCCTTGTTTACCTTTATACGGGAACCCTGCGCGAAGATAGCAAAAGCATGGTCAGATTTAAACGTGTCGCCGGAAAAAGTATGCATTTGTGCAAAAATCCAGCATCTGGGTTAAAAAATGAGTGATAAACACGATTTTATCCACTTATCCGCAAAAAGTGGTTGCAACAAAACCAATCAGGCGTATAGTCCGCCCCCACGGACGCGGGATGGAGCAGCTTGGTAGCTCGTCGGGCTCATAACCCGAAGGTCGTCGGTTCAAATCCGGCTCCCGCAACCAGTTAAGCACCCCTAAAGACGTTTTTTTGTATCTGAAATTCGCCAATCCTTGTAAAAATCTGCGGCGAAACCCTTTTCGCCCGCTGACTATTTATGGTCGAGTCCGTCAAGTAGGCAGCCTGATGGACTCAACTTGTCATAGCCTGCAGTGGC
>NZ_MAYS01000194.1 GCF_001756855.1 Candidatus Erwinia dacicola
CTTCGGTTAACTGCTGATATTTCATAGTTATTCGCTCATCTTTAGTCGGAAGAGCAGGATAGCTTATCGGTAGCTAACCGTCCCTCCATCTACATGACCGAGCGTTGCACTTATTATCTGAATTCGCGGTTTACTGAATCTTTCAGTGCTTTACCGGCACGGAAGCTAGGGACTTTGCCCGCAGCAATAGTGATCTCTTTACCGGTTTGTGGGTTACGACCAGTACGCTGAGCGCGCTCGCGCACGGAGAAGGTACCGAAACTGACCAGCGCCACTTCCTCGCCAGCCTGCAAAGATTTGGTTACTGAACCGATGAATGCATCTATTACACGTCCGGCTGCCGCTTTAGAAATATCGGCGTTTGCAGCAATTTTGTCGATCAACTTTGACTTATTCACTCACTCATCCCCCATAATTTTATACACCATGAGTCGGATTCTTCCGCTCACCTAGGTGCAATCGTTTATTATAGCCGTTCAGCCTGAGTTTGTTGAGCCTCAGCGACTCGAAACCTTGCCGTCACTAGCTTAATTGCACCCTAAGTAGCGGCACATGCCAGTCTTAATTTTACAGTAAATTTGCCTTAAATCACTATTTCGCGGTGACGACCTGCATGCCATAAGGGGCATTTTGCAGGGCCAACGCCAGCACTTCCTCAATACGCTTCACAGGATGAATATACAGGTCGGCAATAACGTTGTCCGGGATCTCTTCCAGATCGCGCTTGTTATCATCCGGGATCAGCACGGTTTTGATACCGCCACGGTGAGCCGCCAGCAGTTTCTCTTTCAGACCACCAATCGGCAGTACTTGGCCACGCAGCGTGATTTCACCGGTCATTGCCACATCGGCACGGACCGGGTTACCGGTCAGGCAGGAAACCAGTGCAGTGCACATGGCGATACCGGCACTTGGACCATCCTTAGGCGTTGCCCCTTCCGGAACGTGGACGTGAATATCGCGCTTTTCGTAGAAATCTGCGTTGATGCCCAGTTTCTCAGCGCGGGCGCGCACCACGGTCAGAGCGGCTTGGATAGACTCCTGCATCACTTCACCAAGCGATCCGGTGTAGGTCAGTTTGCCCCTGCCCGGAACACAGGCGGTTTCAATTGTCAGCAGATCGCCGCCCACTTCCGTCCATGCCAGACCGGTCACCTGACCGACGCGATTTTCGCTGTCGGCACGACCGTAGTCGAAACGCTGCACGCCGAGGGAATCTTTCAGATTGTCCGCGTTGATTTCGATATGTTTGATCGACTTATCCATCAGCAGCGTTTTCACCGCTTTACGGCACACCTTGGACAGTTCACGTTCAAGGCTACGCACGCCCGCTTCACGGGTGTAGTAACGAATGATGCCAACAATGGCGCTGTCGTCCACGGTCAGTTCATTTTTCTTCAGCGCATTGCGCTCAATCTGCTTGGATAGCAGGTGCTGCTTAGCAATGTTGAGCTTTTCGTCTTCGGTGTAGCCGGACAGGCGGATCACTTCCATACGATCCAGCAGCGGTGCCGGAATGTTCATCGAGTTTGAGGTTGCGACGAACATCACATCGGAGAGATCGTAATCCACTTCCAGATAGTGATCGTTAAAGGCTATGTTCTGCTCAGGATCAAGCACTTCCAGCAGCGCCGAGGCCGGGTCACCGCGCATGTCCGAGGACATTTTGTCGATCTCATCCAGCAGGAACAGCGGGTTTTTAACGCCCACTTTTGCCATTTTCTGGATCAGTTTACCCGGCATGGAGCCGATGTAAGTACGGCGGTGGCCGCGAATTTCTGCTTCATCACGCACCCCACCCAGCGCCATACGCACGTATTTACGTCCGGTGGCTTTGGCGATCGACTGCCCCAGCGAGGTTTTACCCACGCCCGGCGGTCCGACTAGGCAGAGGATGGGGCCTTTGATTTTGCTGACGCGGCTCTGGACAGCCAAATATTCTAGGATACGGTCTTTCACACGCTCAAGGCCAAAGTGGTCGGTATCCAGCATTTCCTGTGCTTTCAGCAGGTCTTTCTTCACCTTGCTGCGCGCATTCCACGGCACCTGAACCATCCAGTCGATATAGCCGCGCACGACGGTTGCTTCTGCCGACATCGGCGACATCATCTTAAGCTTCTGCAGCTCAGATTCAGTTTTGTCGCACGCTTCTTTCGGCATTTTGGCCGCATCGATTTTGCGCTTCAGCGCTTCATTTTCGTCTGGGGCATCGTCCATCTCGCCGAGTTCTTTCTGAATCGCCTTCATCTGCTCATTCAGATAGTACTCACGCTGGCTCTTTTCCATCTGCTTTTTGACGCGGTTACGGATACGTTTCTCAACCTGCAACAGGTCGATTTCCGATTCCATCATCGCCATCAGATATTCCAGACGCTCGTTAACGTCGGACATTTCCAGAACGGACTGCTTATCAGCCAGCTTAAGCGGCATATGCGCCGAAACGGTATCTGCCAAGCGTGCAGCATCATCAATGCTGTTCAGGGAAGTCAGCACTTCCGGCGGTATCTTCTTGTTCAGCTTGATGTAGCCTTCAAACTGATTGATCGCCGTACGCACTAGCACTTCCTGCTCGCGCTCTTCGATTTCCGGCGACGCGAGGTACTCTGCTTGGGCGGTAAAATGGTCGCCGTCATCGGATAACGTCGTGATATGTGCACGCTGCAACCCTTCCACCAGCACTTTCACTGTGCCATCAGGGAGTTTCAGCATCTGTAAAATTGAGGCAACGGTCCCGACTGAGAAGAGATCGTTAATGCTAGGCTCATCCGTTGAAGCGTCTTTCTGAGCGACCAGCATGATCTTTTTGTCATGATCCATGGCGGCTTCGAGGCAACGAATTGATTTTTCACGACCGACAAACAACGGAATGACCATGTGCGGATAAACCACTACGTCACGCAATGGCAACACAGGGATTTCAATGCGTTCAGAACGCTCAGGATTCATAGAGCTCTCTCTTAGTTTAATTTCCGCCAAGGTAAGGGGAACCGCATCATCCAGAAAAAGTTGCAGTTTTGACCCACAGGTATCTGAGTATATGGGGATGAACGAAATAGATTCAATGTTAGGGTAACGAGAAAAGTAAAAGGGGGAACATTTCCCCCCTTTTAAGATAACTGACTGGATTGATTTAGTTATTTATTCGCCAGATGCCTGCTGCGCTTCCGGTTTTCCATAAATCAACATCGGCTGGCTTTCACCGGCAATCACCGATTCATCAATCACCACCTTCTCGACGTCGTCAATCGACGGCAGATTGTACATGGTGTCCAGCAGTGCCGCTTCGACGATTGAACGCAGGCCGCGCGCGCCGGTTTTGCGCGACATCGCCTTTTTAGCGATCGCCGTCAGCGCTTCATCACGGAACTCCAGCTCCACGCCTTCCAGATTAAACAGCGCCTGATACTGCTTAGTCAGTGCGTTTTTTGGCTCGCGCAGGATCTGTATCAGCGCGTCTTCACTCAGCTCGGTCAGCGTCGCCACTACTGGCAGACGGCCGATGAATTCCGGGATAAGGCCAAACTTGATCAAATCTTCCGGCTCGACCTGCGCCAGCAGCTCCCCTTCGGTGGCTTTCTCTGACTCGCCCTTCACCGATGCGCCAAAGCCAATCCCGGTGCCGGTATCCACGCGCTGCGATACCACTTTATCGAGGCCGGCAAACGCGCCGCCGCAGATAAACAGAATTTTCGAGGTGTCAACCTGCAAAAACTCCTGCTGCGGATGCTTACGCCCGCCCTGCGGAGGAACGGCCGCCACCGTGCCTTCGATCAGCTTCAGCAGCGACTGCTGCACGCCTTCGCCGGAGACATCGCGGGTAATCGACGGGTTGTCAGATTTACGCGAAATCTTGTCAATTTCATCGATGTAAACGATACCGCGCTGCGCCTTCTGCACGTCGTAGTCGCACTTCTGCAGCAGCTTCTGAATGATGTTTTCCACATCTTCACCCACGTAGCCCGCTTCGGTCAGCGTGGTGGCATCCGCCATGGTGAACGGCACATCCAGCAGGCGTGCCAGCGTTTCCCCCAGCAGGGTTTTACCGCTACCTGTCGGGCCGATCAGCAGAATGTTACTTTTACCCAGCTCGATACCGTTGCTGATGTCACCGTTACGCAGGCGCTTGTAGTGGTTATACACCGCCACCGACAGCACCTTTTTCGCCCGCTCCTGGCCGATAACGTAATCGTCAAGATGGTGGCGGATCTCATGCGGCGTAGGCAGGAAATTACGCTCACGGTGCGGCGCAACCTCTTTAATCTCTTTGCGGATGATGTCGTTACATAGATCGACGCATTCATCGCAGATATAGACTGACGGGCCGGCAATCAGCTTACACACTTCATGCTGGCTTTTGCCGCAAAAAGAGCAGTACAGCAGCTTCCCTGAACCGTCTTTGCGTTTATCGGTCATTTACTTTCCCCTCATTGTCACACTCATCTTCCCACGTGAGGTCAGCTTCGCAGGCCGCCACCTGAACGGCCTGCAGAGGCAACGGCACTATAACAACATGTTAATCAGTTACGCTGGGACAACACTGAATCCACTAAGCCGTACTCTATGGATTCGCTCGCCGACAGGAAACGGTCGCGATTGGTATCGTGTTCGATCGTTTCAATCGTCTGACCCGTATGTTTCGCCATGAGTTCATTCATCATGTGCTTGGTTTTGATAATCTCACGCGCATGGATATCAATATCAGACGCCTGACCCTGGAAACCGCCCAGCGGCTGGTGGATCATCACGCGCGAATTAGGCAGGCAGTAACGCTTACCTTTCGCCCCTGCGGTCAGCAGAAATGCCCCCATGGAGCAAGCTTGGCCCATACAGATGGTGCTGACATCAGGTTTAATAAACTGCATGGTGTCGTAAATCGACATCCCTGCTGTGATCACGCCACCAGGAGAGTTAATATACAGATGAATGCCTTTTTCTGGATTCTCCGCTTCCAGAAACAGCATCTGTGCGACGATCAGGTTTGCCATGTGGTCTTCAACTTGGCCAGTCAGGAAAATAATGCGCTCTTTCAACAGGCGCGAGTAGATGTCGTATGAACGCTCTCCGCGAGAAGTTTGTTCAACCACCATTGGCACTAAAGCCATCTGAGGTGAAGTTAGTTCACGTTCGCCGCTGTATGACATTATCGTCTCCTGGATAAATTTCATTTGGCAACACTCCGTAGTGATATTACTTGAGAGCGATCAGGAACACTATGATTCCAAGCCTTACACCCGATGCCACCCTGACAGTTATCGGGCTCGTGACTTCGTGGTTACGATTTGGAGATGATCCACTGCTATTTCAAGCATAACAACGTTTTTATCAACTGCTAACCAAGAAAAGTAGCTTACGCGATGATTTGCAGATTAAATGAGCAAACAACCGTTAAAAGTAGTCGGATTTTGCCCTATAAATGACAAAAGCCCGTAACTGGGAGGTTGCGGGCTTCACGTCAACTTACAGATTTGATAATCAGGCCGGCTGGCTCTGGTCCATCAGTTCCTGGAAGTTAGTGGCTTTTTCAGTCACTTTCGCTTTTTCCAGCACGACTTCAACAGCCTGTTCTTCCAGCGCGACGTTACGCATGTTGTTTATCAGCTCGTTGTTCTTGCTGTAGAACTCGATGACTTCTGATGGATCTTCGTAAGCTGAAGCCATCTCTTCGATCATCGTTTTAACGCGGTCTTCGTCAGCTTTCAGCTCGTGGGTACGAATCACTTCGCCCAGCAGCAGGCCAACAACAACACGGCGTTTGGCCTGCTCTTCGAACAGTTCACGTGGCAGTTCAAGAGCTTGCGCTTTGTTGCCGCCAAAGCGCTGTGCAGCTTGGCGCTTCAGCACGTCGATTTCACCGTCGATCAGTGCAGCAGGAACGTCGATGTCGTTAGCTTTTACCAGACCATCGATTGCCTGAGTCTTCACGCGTTTACGCACGGCACCTTTCAGCTCACGCTGCATGTTTTTACGCACTTCTGCACGCAGACCGTCGACAGAACCATCTTCAACGCCGAAACGCTTGATGAACTCTTCGGTGAATTCTGGCAGCTCACGCTCTTCAACTTTCTTCAGCACGATTTCAAACTTCGCTGCTTTCCCTTTCAAGTTTTCAGAGTGGTAATCTTCCGGGAAGTTGACGTCAATAGTAAAGGTTTCGCCCGCTTTGTGGCCAACAACGCCTTCTTCGAAGCCTAGGATCATACGCCCCTGGCCCATCGCCAGTACGAAGTCAGAAGCTTTGCCGCCTTCGAACTCTTCACCGTCTACAGACCCGGAGAAATCGATGGTTGCGCGGTCTTCAGCTGTTGCTGCTGCGTCGGTTTCTTTCCAAGTAGCCTGATGCTTGCGCAGGGTGTCCAGCATGCTGTCAACGTCAGCGTCAGTCACTTCAACAACCGGTTTTTCAACTTCGATTGCGTCCAGACCTTTCAGCTCAACTTCCGGATAAACTTCGAACTCTGCAGAGAAAATGAAGTCTTCGCCGATTTTGTATTCGCCCGGCACATACTGAGGTGCGCCGGCCGGATTGATAGCCGGATTGATTTTTTCTTTGATGATCGCATCAACAAAGTTGCGCTGCATCAGATCGCCCAGAACATCTTGGCGAACGGAAGCACCGTAACGCTGTCTCACTACGTTCATCGGCACTTTTCCTTTGCGAAAACCGTCGATGAGCACTTTCTTCGCTACGCTGACCAGCTCACTTTTCACCGCGTTTTCGATCACATCTTTATCAACGGAAATCGTTACGCGACGGCCCAAGCCCTGAGTTGTTTCTACTGAAACTTGCATATTATCACCTCAAAAAATCACGTGCTCAGTCAACTTTAGATGCAGCCTGTGGTGAACACAGGCTGCATCGAAGAACCGGGACGACTTTTGGTGCCAGAACCGCATTCCCTGTTAACTGAAGCGTCCCGAAGACATTCCGGAAAAAATAGACGCAGCATTATAGCGACAACGTCTAAGCGAGTCGAGGCTACACGCCCCTCCAAATCGCGCTACTTTTACCATTTTTGTCGATATTGCGTCAGATAATAGCGGCCATAAATGAAAAAAAACGGCCCGTAGGCCGTTTTCTGTGAGTGCGCGTATTTTTACGCCAACGTTCCGGCACCACGGCAGTTCGGTGAGGCAGGTACGGTATCCTGTAACCCCTCCCACTCCTTCAGGGTATAGCTGTGTAATGCTAGCGCATGCACGCTGCCCGCCAGCTCCTCAGACAACACGCTATAAATAGCGCGATGCCGCGTGAAGAAACGCTGATCGTTAAAGCTGTCGCTAACGATCACCACTTTGAAATGACTCTCTGCACCTGCCGGCACGTTATGGCGGTAGCTTTCATCATGCACTTCAAGGTGCACCGGCGAAAACGCCGTACGTAACTTTTCTTCCATTCGTTCGCGGATCATACCTAAACTCCTCTGATGCAAAGAACTACATCCCATCCCTTTAAATCGTAGTCTGTTTTTAGCTAAAACTAGTCCGTTTTGCTGCATTTTTCCTGCGGAGGCAGATAACTCTGACGTCACAATGTAGTGGTCAACTAATACTGGCCACAGCATTAGACTGTAAGTAGTACAGCCGCTCAGATTCGTTGGGCGTCAGACTGCCGTTATACCAGTGGGGCCTGATAGCGCTGTAATATCCCGTTATATAGCGGATTATCGTGCCCTGGGCTTCGCTGAAGCTGTTATAGCCCTTCGTCGGCACCCATTCGGTCTTCAGGCTCCGGAAGAACCGTTCCATAGGGGCGTTATCCCAGCAGTTTCCCCGTCGACTCATACTCTGCTTTATCCTACAGCGCCACAGCGCCTACCGATATCTACGGCTGGTATAGGGGCTGCCCTGGTCGCTGT
>NZ_MAYS01000195.1 GCF_001756855.1 Candidatus Erwinia dacicola
AATTAACTATTTTAAAACAGATAGTTAAACGTAAAATTTAAACCTTATCTAGGACAGCCCCATGTTTTTTACAGAGCCATTACGTGCGATGGGCTTGGTGAATACGTTGCAGCACGTGAGTTTCTCCTGTCTCTGGATCTTGTAGATGCATCGGACTACGGAATGGGTTTGAAGGATTATGACTCTGTGTTTGTGAGTCAGGAGTATATTGACCGGGCATCTTCTCGGTAGAATCGGTTAACACCTCAACATGGGAATGACCTTTAGTCGTTACAGGGGATTTAAGTATCAGCTCTGCGGCAGATTTCTGGCTTGCAGCTGCGGCACCAACACTGCGGGGCGCTTTGACTTTCATCGCCTCAAACCCGGCGTAAAGGTAATGCACCATTTCCAGATCGCTGTTTGACGCAACAACACTCACACCCTTTTCAGCAAGACGGCGCAGCTTTCTGGCCAACCGCCCCTGATCTAGATGTGAAAAACCGCTTTCAGTGTATGAGGTGAAATTTCCTGATTCCGTCAGGTATGGCGGATCGCAATAGACCACATCCCCGGTACGAACCAGCGCAAGCGTTTCGGAGTAATGCGCGGTGATGAACGTCGCGCGCTTTGCCTTTTCAGCAAATGCCCGGACCTCTTTAGCGGGAAATAGTTTTTCTTGTACTTCCCGAACGGGACATTGAACTGGCCATGGCGGTTGTAACGGCAAAGCCCGTTAAAGCCGTGGCGGTTCAGATACATGAAACGGGCAGCGGCTTCAACGCTTTCCGCCCCAAGCCCCTTTCCGGACAAATTGAACGCGTCCCGGACGGCATAGTAAAAAATAGCGCGGCTCTCCTGTTCACCCAACGCCCCGGCAGAAAACAGGGTTTCAAGCTCCACAAGAAACGCGTCGGTATGGTAGGCCATCGCCTTATAAAGATTGACTAAATCCGGGTTCAGGTCAGCAATCAGGTATTCGTCATAGTCCGTATTCATCATGACGGCGGAGGCCGCTTTACCTTCCTCAGTAGCTTTTGCCAGCATTGCCAGCAGGTCAGTACCGGATTGGTTGACGGGTAAAAACATGCGTGTTGTTTGCATTTTGGTTTCCTCAGGGCAAAAGAATCCCCGGCCACCGCAGGGATGGCCAAAAATTCAGGCGGTTAATTAGTGGAAAGAGACGGTAACGGGCGCGGCTGAGTAACTCGGCGCGGGTATCTTGTGCAGCTCGTAGGTATTGCGCCACCACTCCTGGATAAGCGCTTTGACTTCCCCTGCGCCCAATGACCCGGCGATGTAATATATGGAACGAATGCTGGCAATTGCTTCAACCTGCTGGAACTGGCTCTCCGCCTCACGATAGACACAGCACCAGTACGCAACATTCACGGCCAGCCAATGGCGTTTGTTTGTCATGTGCTCGGTGTCGTTAAAGAAAAACGGATGTAAGGCCACACGGCCATTTTTAACGGTGCTTTTCTCCAGAAAGAGAATGGCGTAATTGTGTGGAACACCCCACACAGCCAGCTCCTGTCCCAGTTCTTTAGCGTTTACAGAGATAATGGACATTAATGATTCTCCTGCTGTTGCATCTTATGAACGATATGAGGTGCGATAATCATCTGCACGCCATTACTGCTGTGGATCGGATGTGCCTTTTTCACCTGGCGGTTAGCGCTGCGCTTTGAAAAATCGCTGTCGCTCAGACTCCCGAACCCTTCAAACGTCAGACGCGCCCTGGATATACCCTGGCGCAGCTGAATCATTGCCCGGTAGTCCAGGCGTTCGAATAACTCTGACCAGTAGCATTTGCTCAGATGGGCTTTGAAAACGTCCATTCCAGAAGCAACTGCGGCCGCATGTAAAACAACCCCGTGCCATTCTGGTGTTAATTTGTCCCACCATTCGGCGGCTTCGCTTTTCTCACTCCAGTATTTACGGCGGATATTTCCCAGCCACTTCAGGCCAATTTCCTGCTGCTTTTCGCTAATGGCCATAACGCCCCCTGATAATCCTGAACAAACGAAACCACCATGGACGACGAGACGAACGGGCATTGAATTTGTACTGGTGCCCAGGGTTCCAGCGCTGACCATTAGGCAGTTCAAGCCATCCAGTTGACCCGCTGGCCAGCTGCATGGCCGGAGATTCTTTTTTCAGATAGGTAACGAACGCTTTCATGGTTATCCCTCACATCATGCTGCTGGCGCTGGTAGTCACGATATCGACGGCAGCAGCAAGAACCGGCGCAGACTGGAGGCGGCTTTCAACGGTGTAAGCCAGAACGGAAAGGGAACGGATGGCATCACGGGCACGATCAAGAATTTGTGTGCGGCGCGCTGCGGTCATGTGCTCAGTTGAAACGGCTTCCCCAGCGATTGCTCCCACGTTTGCGGTGGCGCTTAATGCACAAAACTGCATGTTCGCTTCAGTGGCGTTATTGACCGGAACGGACGGGAGGCAGTTAATCTGCCCCAGCATTCCATCCAGTAAACGCGCATCTTCGGTGTAATCGGTAATAGCCAGTAGCTCGTCACAGGTCAGGCGATGCGGTTGAACCGGGTTCAACTTATTGCGCAGGATCTGAGGCCGCATACCAACGGCAGCGGCCACATCTTCCAGGTTGTGCGATAGCGCAAACGCTCGGCAAGCTGCATCAAAGTGAGCATGTTTAGAAGTCTGATAATCAAACATTGTTAGCTCTTCCCCAATCCGTAGGATGAATTACGCGTTAAGCGAAACATCGCATTCGCTTAATGCCATCACGGTTAAGGCGGCCATGTTCACTTCAACCAGACCTTTTTTCTGTGCTCCTTTAGGCTTGATAGGGAGTTTTCCATATGAAATCAGATTATTAGCGGTACTTTTTGACATACCAGTCCGGCGGCAGTACTCATCAAGTGGGAGATATGGCTCTGGGATCACGATTGTAATGTTAGGTCGCATAAGGCAAACTCCTGTTTTCACCGATACGCCAATATCGGTCGTTATAAGGCAATATTCAAACAACGGAGCTAGATTAATTCGCATTTTGCAAAGTGTCAATTATGACATTAGAAATGTGCGCATTTTCTTGTGATAAACATGGCAACTTTCAAACTTGATTTTGATGTCGATAGCGCACCAATCCTGGATCGCGTGATAGAAGCCTATGGGTTCACATCCAAGCTAATGCTTGCGCAACATCTTGATATCGCAGCAAGTAGCCTTTCCTCTCGTTATAAACGCGGCGGGTTTCCTTCAGATATCGCTATAAGGTGTGTCGCTGAAACGGGAGTCAATCTTGAATGGTTAGCAACTGGTGAGGGCAGGAAGTTTGACGATGAAGAGCTGGATATTTTGAAAATGCCCCGTCGTAAAATCGTTGACGGCCTGGTTTATGAAGCAGGGATGTATATGCTGGATAAGGTTTCTTTTTTACCTGGCGTTCCTTTGCCCTCATCCCCCATGTGTGTGCTGGAAGGTAACAACCAGTTCATTGTTGATACCTCATTCACAGAGGTTTATGACGACCAGTGGTTGGTTGAAATTGAAGGAAAAACAAGCATCCGAACGCTAACCCGCATTCCGGTAAAGAAGGTTAGAGTAAGCGGCGTTGGCATGGCCTTTGATTGCGGTATTGATGACATCAAAGTGATCGGCCGCGTTGTATTGACGATTCATTAACATGACAGTAAGAAAACTAAGCGACGGCCAATGGCTGGCAGATTTTTATACAGTCAACCGTAGTGACGGCAAACAAGGTAAACGTGTCCGCAAAAAGTTTGCTACCAAAGGCGAAGCGTTAGCTTTTGAAAACTACACTCTTCAAAAAGTGGAAGGTTCCCCCTGGCTCGGAAAGGGAAAGGACAAGCGTCGACTCTCTGATTTAATCAACCTATGGTACGAACGCCACGGGATTGCATTGCGGGATGGGCAGAAACGCGTAAGAGCCATGCTTTGGGCATCTGAATGCATGGGTTCTCCTCTCGCCATTGAATTTTCTGCCCAACTATTCACAGCTTATAGGGCTAAAAGGCTAGATGGCCATTTTGCCAGAACCAATCGCATTGCGGAGGTATCACACCGCACAATGAATCTGGAGCAGGCATACTTTCTGGCGGTTTTTAATGAATTAAAAAGGCTCGGTGAGTGGGATGCACCAAACCCATTAGAAAACGTCCGGCAGTTCAGAACTGAAGAAAGCGAAATGGCTTATCTCACAGGAGAACAGATCAACCTACTTTTAGATGCATGCCGCCATAGTTCTTCAAAAGATTTAGAAATGGTGGTGAAGATTTGTCTTGTAACTGGAGCTCGCTGGAGCGAGGCCGAAAATTTAAAGAGAAGCCAGATAGCAGCTGGTAAAGTTACGTTTATAAAAACTAAAGGTAAACGCAACCGCACTATTCCCCTGGATCCTGAAATCATAGCCGCACTACCTAAAAAGAATGGCTCTCTGTTTAAACCTTGCTACAATGCCTTTAGAACAGCAATTGAGCGAACCGGGATTGAATTGCCCCCTGGCCAATTAACGCACGTTCTCAGACATAATTTTGCCTCATCATTTTATGATGAACGGCGGGAATATATTGGTTCTTCAGAAAATACTTGGGCACACAGATATAAAAATGACAATGCGTTACGCCCACTTTGCCCCGAATCACCTGGAAGAAGCATTGAGGCTTAATCCGCTAAACTGTCGCAAAAGTGTCGCATCAACTTAAGGATATTGGCCTTATTCGGTGAATATTGGTTTTTTATCTTACTGATTTTTCTATAAGTTATTGTTTATCCGTTGGTTATCATGGTTCTCATAATCGCTTGGTCGCTGGTTCAAGTCCAGCAGTGGCCACCAAATAAAACAAGAACTTACGCTAAAAACGTGAGTCCTTTCTTTTTTCGGGGATATGTCGGGGATATTTTGCAGAGGTAATCATGGTGTTTTTTGGTTATTTTATGCCCGTTCACCGCCTTTCCATCCTGGAATACCAAAATCAGCGTCGCAGTGCTGGTTTCTTCCACTGGTAGTCTGGTGAGTTCATCCTCTGGCGGTGGCGCTTTTTAACGTCCAGCATTAAGGCCACACCTGTACGGATATTTAGCAAGTCCTGGTCATCCAAGGTAATGCCCTGCTGTTGTGCAAGGCTTATTATGGTTTACTCAACATCGTGGCGGCTTAACATAGTATGGACTCTGCTGGTGGCTGGTGATTGTCGCTATCCCTGATTAACTGTTGAGAAGTCAAAGTTTCCACCCCAGCTTTCTGAGTTCATTCACGACAATCCATTGCGCTTTATCGACTTCCTCAACATTCGCATGACCTGTACAAAACGTTGCATATGTAGTGGTCAACTAATACTGGCCACAGCATTAGACTGTAAGTAGTACAGCCGCTCAGATTCGTTGGGCGTCAGACCGCCGTTATACCAGTGGGGCCTGATAGCGCTGT
>NZ_MAYS01000196.1 GCF_001756855.1 Candidatus Erwinia dacicola
TAGTGGCACACTGATACTGACCACCTGATCGGAAGTGATATGCTCACCTCCACAACATGACAAGTGATCACATGGCTAAACTGAACCGCCCCGGGAATCCTGGAGACTAAACTCCCTGAGAGAGAGGTAACAGGATGAATAAAAATATTCGCTTTTCCCCTGAGGTCCGCCAGCGGGGCGTCCGCATGGTTCTGGAAAGTCTGGACGAATACAACTCACAATGGGCCGCCCTCAGTTCCATTGCCCCGAAGATCGGTTGCACACCGGAGACCCTGCGCGTCTGGGTTCGTCAGCATCAACGGGATGCCGGTGGCGGTGATGGCGGACTCAGGGGTTCTACGCCGGAAACCTAGATTTTTCCGCGACCAGTGTCGGCTGGACTGTTACATAAACGACCGGTTAAGTGACAATCATTAAAACAACGGCTCGATGTGGAAAGTCGTCACATAACCCGTAATTTATTCAACGTTATGCAAATCATATGGTCTTTAGCTTTGATGACGGAATTTTCTGGAGTTCCTGCGTACAACCCCAAGATCGGCATTGAGCCATCTCATGACTGAAAATTACTGTTCCGTGCCGGGTGGCGCATGCAATTGTTAAAGGAAAACAGCAGGAATGCTGTCACGCCACAGAGGGCGTCACTTAAAAATCATGCCTGCTCGTCTTCTTTACCGTAGTAAAGCTTACCGAGCTGAATCAGAGGACGGCCCTGGGATTTGCGGTGCAGGTTGCTGTCACGCAGCGAATAAACGCAGCCACAGTATTCCTGTTGGTAGAACTGCTCGCGCTTGCTGATTTCAATCATGCGCGACGAACCGCCCTGCTTGCGCCAGTTATAGTGCCAGTACACTATTCCCTGATAGTGCGCGGCGGCCCGCTGTCCGCAGTCGTTGATTTGCTGCATATTCTTCCAGCGCGAAATGCCCAGTGAGCTACTGATCACGCTGAAGCCATTTTCAGCGGCGTATAGCGCCGTCCGTTCAAAGCGCATGTCAAAACACATGGTGCATCGAATGCCGCGCTCAGGCTCCCATTCCATGCCTTTAGCGCGCTCAAACCAGTTATCCGTGTCGTAATCCGCATCGATAAACGGAACACCGTGCTGTTCTGCAAAGCGAATATTCTCATCTTTACGAAGCAGATATTCTTTCTTCGGGTGAATGTTTGGGTTATAGAAGAAGATGGTGTAGTCGATTCCCGAGGCCTGGATCGCCTCCATAACCTCACCGGAACAGGGGGCGCAGCACGAGTGTAGTAGCAGTTTGTCTGCCCCGTTCGGGAGTTCCAGTTTAGGGCGTTTTAAATCAGCGCTGGTCATTAATTTATTCGTTGGGGTAATGATAATTAAGAAGAGTGTAGCATCAGAGGTGAACTATCGGGAATAGCGGCCCGCCTCGTACAAATTCCACAATGTCCGCTCCTGACACTCACTCGTAAAGATCCTCACTGTTCCTTCCAACCATAATGCTTTTTGTTATGATCAAAATGGCGTGACGACTATTCGGTCTATTAGACTGTTTCTTTGGTTCTTCGCTCCTGATCGCATTCAAGGACCAGTGGTTTTTCCCGGCGGGCAGCGGAGGCCAGATTTGCAAGGATGTCTTCACTGTTTCCTTTACCATAGCCGCCGTGAGTAATGAAGGGAATGAATAATTTGTCCGCAAGGTTGTGACTGCTGTAGTGGTCAACTAATACTGGCCACAGCATTAGACTGTAAGTAGTACAGCCGCTCAGATTCGTTGGGCGTCAGACCGCCGTTATACCAGTGGGGC
>NZ_MAYS01000197.1 GCF_001756855.1 Candidatus Erwinia dacicola
GTACCGAGGCGGGGGGGGGAATGAGGGGTACGGGAGGTCTCCCCCCCGGCACCGCGCCCATGAGGATCTGCGTTGATGCGCTGCGTCGGCCATCGGTTGACTCCTTCTGAGATAATTGTCTAATTAACCATTACCTTACCAGATAAGCCAATGGCTCTCACCATCCTTCCAAATTTACACCACGTCCTAAGATTCTACCTAAGCAAAACAAAGGCTACGGCTGTGGCGACAGAGGGCGACTAGCCGCGCGCGGACGGACTACTCCGACCACATCCAACAGCCAGTACAGCAGCTTAGCGGCTACCACACAGACAGCAAAAATAATACAGAAGAATACCACGCGTGAAGCAAACGCATCCAGCCCCTCACGCGCCAAGACGATCATGTTAAACACCGCGCCAAAACAAAAGCTTTGCAGAATTGCGGCTTTGTAGCGGTTGGGTTCATGGCGGCCTTTGTCATACAGCCAGTCAAACCATTTGATAATCATGCCGACGGCAACCGCACCCAGCGGGATAAACAGCGCACCGCCCATCACCACCAGTGAGCCAATCAGCGTGGGGGATATCGCTAGGCCAGAGTGATTATCCAGTACTTCCCAGGTAAAGTAGTTCGTGCTGTTAAGCACTTCGGTTGGCCGCCCGTGCCACAGCCAGCTGGGGATAAACACGTATAAATCGCGCCAGATTGGGGCCAGCCCCTGAAAATCAATCTTGTCGTAGTTTTGCAGCAGCAGACCGAGATTCTCCCAAGGGGAAAAGGTATCTCGCGTCAGATAGAGGAAGGTGTAGAACGCCTCCGGACCGCTAACGTCGAGGTTATAGCGTTTGAGCGCCAGCCAGAACATGCCAACAATGCCGCCCACGCCCGCCAGCACCAGCATCCAGAGCGTGATCCAACCGCGAATAATGCCGATAAACAGAAACAGGGCGAAAGCGATGATGATATTGGCGCGCGTACCACCGACGATGGTGTAGGTCAGCAGACCAAAGCCGACGGCGGCCACGAGGAAGAACAGCCAGCCGCGTAAATCCTGCTTGAGGAAGTAAACCACCAGCATCGCCGGAATAAAGAAATAGAAGAAGCGCTTGAGCGCCACGCCGGAAACATCCGCAGAGAAAATCTGGCTGTAGCTGTGCAGCTTAAACAGCAGAAAGCCGTTATGCATAAAGAACACGCTGACGGTGCCCAGCGCCACCAGCGCCATCAGTCCCCAGCTCAAGTGGGCTTCAATACGGTTGATGGTAAATATCTGTCGTGCAGGAGCCGTGCTGCGCGCGCACAGCCGGGTTTTGTAGCTGACATAGTAGATCGCATAGAAACAGCCCGCCGACAGCAGCGCCTGTAACAGATACTCTGGCAGCACCACCTGCACGTCGAAGCCAAACACCAACAGGAAGGTCAGCGGAAAACCAAAGAAGAAGGTCAGCAAAAACAGCTGCGAGAAGAAGACGTTAAAGTTGAAGCGCACGCGCCTGAACTCACGCCATGTCAGCGTCAGGATAAATCCACCGCAGCACAGGTACACCACCAGCAAACCGGCGAACTCTAATAAGGTCATGCGCTTTCCCCTTCCACCGTTTGCAGCGCCTGTTGCCAGCCCGCCAGATAACTTGGTTCAAAAAAAACGATGCGGCTTTTATCTAGGCTCTGCAGCTGACGCCGCGCATCCGCGACCGTGGTCGCATCCAGCGCATCGCCGTTAAACAGTACCGGCACCTGCTGCTCAGCCAAGTCCTGCCAGAACGGATTTTTACGGTTCAACACAAACGGCACGTTGGCCTGCATCAGCAGACACAGCGTGCCGATCCCCTGCTGGCGCTCGAAGATAAAATAGCCGAGGTGACAGCGAGATAGCAGCTGTAAATAATTATCGAATGCCAGCTTTTCCGTCAACAGCTGCACGTGGCCCGGTGCAAAAAGCGCATCCGCAGCCGCGCGCACGCGCCCGATGTATGCGTTATTGTTGGCCGGGTAGCCCAGCGGCACCAGCACCTGCACCTCGTTGCCGAACTGCTGATAGATCTCCTGCAATGCCTGAATATGACGGTTGCTGGCATCCCCGGAATTACCGAGCAGGATGGTCAGCGGACCGCCAGCAGCCTGGCTTTCCAGCACGCTGTGCGCCAGCCGGGTCGGGAAGTAGAGCAGCGATGCGGGCATCCGCGGGAAGCGCTGGTGAAAATGATTGATGTCGCCACGGGTGGCAAATACGTGCCCCACGCGCTTTTGCGCCTGGCGCCGCAGCATATAGAACAGACGAAACTTCAGGCTGGCCGCATCTTCATATAGATCGGCCCCCCAGATATGCCAGTAAAACTGCTGGCGTGCGATCTTGCACGCCAGCAGTGCCAGCCACAAGCGTGGATTGAACTGCCCGTGGCAGAAAAAGCGCGTGCTGTGCTGCTGGCTGGCGATAGCGATCGTCGTCTGCGCTAGTTGCGCTTTGCTAGAGAACACGCGGATGACCAGCTGCGGATAGTGCCCAGCCAGCGTTGCCTGCCCGCTCACCACCCAAAACTCACGCGGGGCTGAAGATGGGGCAACCTCATATAAAACCTGGTTAAAAAAGCCCAGCACCGTCGCGTTGTGATGCGGAATATCTGAGCCTAAAAGATGAATTACTCTGGTCATACTCGCCTACGATAGATAATAAAAACGCCAGCACAGAGTGCAAAGTAAGCGATATAGGTCGCCATATATGCCTGAGCTGCGCCTGCTGCGCCGTGCAGCGGGATCAGCCAGCAGGAAAAACCGGTCAGCAGCACAAACTGTGCTGACTTCGGTGAGAATATAAAAACGCAGTGACGCTTTGGCGATCACTAGGTAGCCAAATACGTAGCAACCGACTTTCAGCACATCGCCGATCAGCGGCCAGACGGTGAAGCTGACGGCGGCGGCGGGCAGTACGAAGCGCAGCGATTTGATGATCTCACGCGAAATCTCGGCCTTCGTCTGCAGGCAAGCCAGCGTCGGCAGCAGATAGACGCTGAACGAGGCGGTAATAAACTGCAGGTAGGCATCTGAAATACTGCTCACCCCCTGCCATAAACCAACCTGCTCCCAGCCCGCGTGCTGCGCCAGCAGGTTACGCATCATCATCCACGCCACCGGCAACGTGACTGCGGTGATCAGCGCCATCAGCGTGAATTTACCTAGGCTGCGCGCATACTCCGGCCGCCACTGCAGCAGCAGATAGCGCATCGGCAAATGGTCACGCCGTGCCAGTAGCCACATCGCAGGCACCACGACCAGAGCCGGGACCATGGTCAAGCCCACCAGCGCGCCGCTATAGCCACCAAGCCAGTAGCAGACAAACCACGCTACCACCCCGACCACGCTGCCGACAATCAGCGCCAGCGCGTTGCCTGCGGCATCGCGGAAGCCTTTCATGATCGCCGGCGCGAGGTTAGCCCAGGCGATACCTATCTGCAGGAAAGCGGCGATGCGGATCACC
Source organism: Candidatus Erwinia dacicola (assembly GCF_001756855.1). Classification (GTDB taxonomy): domain Bacteria; phylum Pseudomonadota; class Gammaproteobacteria; order Enterobacterales; family Enterobacteriaceae; genus Erwinia; species Erwinia dacicola. The sequence goes on from NZ_MAYS01000197.1 coordinate 3,458, forward strand.
TGCTGATACTGCTCATGGCCAAACAGCGCCCGGCTTATCGGCGCAGCAAACAGCAGGAACACGGCAGCCAGCAGCAGCGCGAATCCGAGCACCATCGCCGAAGTCGTGCCAAGAACCACGCGTAGTTCTGCTGGCTGCTGCTGAGTCTGCGCAACATATTTGGTCACGCCGTTGAAAATTCCGGCCCCCGCCAGCACACCAAGCACGGTGATCAGCTGGCGGAAGTTACCCGCCTGCCCAACGCGCGCAGGTACGTAGGTCACTGCCAGCATTTTTACCACCAGCAGCCCGGCAGCAATCTTTAGCAGTGTGGAAACGGCCATCCACACCGACGCTTTTGCCAGTGACATATCAGGAGAAATAGCTCAGCAGTGAACCGATCACCGTTTTCTGATTGTTATCAGAGAGGTTATAGAACAGCGGCAGGCGCAGCAGGCGTTCACTCTCGATCTGGGTGGAGCGATCAATACCGTGGAAGCGACCAAAATGCCTACCGGCAGGAGAGCTGTGCAGCGGAATGTAGTGGAAAACCGCGAGGATCTCGGCCTCTTTCAGCCAAGAGATCAGCGCGCTGCGGTCATCCTGATCGCGCAGCTTGAGGTAAAACATATGCGCATTGTGTTCGCAGTTTGCCGGGATGACGGGCAGCTCGATGCGCCCGCGTGCCGCTAGGGGCTGCAGGGCATCATGATAGTTCTGCCACAGCCGCAGGCGCTGCTGGTTGATGCGCTCTGCTGACTCAAGCTGTGCCCAGAGATACGCGGCCTGCAAATCGGCCATCAGATAGCTGGAGCCGATATCGCGCCAGGTATATTTATCCACCTGACCACGGAAAAACTGGCTGCGGTTGGTGCCTTTCTCGCGAACGATCTCCGCGCGCTCGACTAGCGAGGCACCGTTGACCAGCGTCGCTCCACCTTCGCCACCGGCCGTGTAGTTTTTGGTTTCATGAAAGCTGAAGCAACCAATATGCCCGATGCTGCCGAGCGCGCGACCTTTGTAGGTTGACATCACGGCCTGCGCCGCATCCTCCACCACCCACAGCTGGTGCTTTTCCGCCAGCGCCATAATGGTGTCCATCTCGCAGACCACGCCCGCATAGTGCACCGGCACAATCGCTTTGGTCTTATCGGTGATCGCCGCTTCAATCAGCGTCTCATCAATATTCATGGTATCCGTGCGCACGTCGACAAAGACGATGGTCGCCCCACGCAGCACAAAGGCATTGGCCGTCGAGACAAAGGTGTAGCTCGGCATGATCACTTCATCACCGGGCTGAATATCAATCAGAATCGCTGCCATTTCGAGTGAAGCGGTACAGGAAGGGGTGAGCAGCACTTTACGACTGGCGAAGCGCTGCTCCATCCACTGCTGGCAGCGACGGGTAAAACCGCCATCACCGCACAGTTTGCCGCTACCCATGGCCGACTGCATATATTCAAGTTCAGTTCCCACCACCGGCGGCGCATTAAACGGAATCATAGCGTTTCCCTGTATAACCAGTATGCGGTGCGTTCAATCACGCCGCCGCAGCGAAGATAAAGACACAACGCAGCGAGGTTGCCCGACTGCGTGGCGACGTGAAGTCGTGTCAGGCAGCGCGCGCGGCACCAGTCGTTAGCCGCATTCATCAACCGATGCCCGATGCCCAGCCCCTGAACCGCAGGTACAACCGCCAGCAGGCCAATGCGCGCGGTGCCGTCATCCAGCTCACGCAGGGAGACAAAGCCCTGCATATTGCCCTGCTCATCCACCGCCAACAGGCACTGATGATCAAAGGTGCCGCGCACCGCGTTTTCCACCCACTGCGCATAGAAACGCCCGCTGTCGCCGGATGCATACCACGGGGCACGAAAACGACTAAAGGTGAATGCTTCTTCCGCGGCCTGGCGCAGTGCCGGAATATGCTCCGCGCGCGCAATACGCACGCCGGTCGGGCGCTCCACCGGCGTGATGCCCAGCATGCAGTCCGCTTCCCCTTCCACCGGGCGAAAACCGAGTGCACTGAGCGCATCCAGCTCCGCACTCTGCTGCGCCAGCACTTTGACCTGCACCAGCGGCCAGTCGTCGAGCTGCGCGCTATCCAGCTGATGCTCACCGCCCAGCTCCAGCAGCGCACTCTGCCGGTTAAAGAACGTGTTCTCCCAGACGAGGGGTTTAAGTATCCCGTTCACAGCTCGAATATCTCATACGCCATACCCCTTTGGTATCCACAATCCACGGCTGATTCACACTGGCGGGATCGATGGTTTTAAACTGACGGTGATCGACCAGCAGCACCAGCACGTCGGCCTGCTGCAGGGCGTCATCCAGCGCCACCAGCGTGACGCTTTGCTGCAGTTTAGCAGGCAGCTGCTGCACGTTAGGTTCGACCACCAGCGTGCTGCCCTGATGCCAGTCGGCGATCAGTTTCGTTACCTGAACGGCTGGGCTTTCACGCAGGTCGTCAATATCGGGTTTGAACGTCAGGCCTAGGCAGGCAATTTTCAGCTCGCTAGCGCGCTTGTTGCTTCTCATCAGGCAGTCGGCAACCTGACGCTGCACCTGCTCCAGCACCCAATGGGGTTTACCGTCATTCACTTCGCGCGCCATGCGGATTAACCGCGCCTGCTCGGGATTTTGCGCCACGATAAACCACGGGTCGACGGCGATGCAGTGCCCGCCAACGCCCGGGCCGGGTTGCAGTATGTTCACGCGCGGATGGCGGTTGGCGAGACGGATTAGCTCCCAGACGTTGATATCCTGCTCGGCGCAGATTAACGACAGCTCGTTAGCGAAGGCAATATTGACGTCGCGGAAGCTGTTCTCGGTGAGCTTACACATTTCAGCGGTGCGCGAGTTGGTGACCACGCACTCACCTTCGAGAAAGATATTGTACAGATCGCAGGCGCGCTGCGAGCAGACGGTCGTCATACCGCCAATCACCCGGTCATTTTTAAACAGCTCAACCATCACCTGACCCGGCAAGACGCGCTCCGGGCAGTAGGCAACCTGAATGTCCGCCTGCTCACCCGCCTGATGTGGGAAGCTTAGGTCCGGGCGCGCTGTCGCCAACCATGCGGCCATCTGCTCGGAAGCCCCCACTGGAGAGGTGGATTCGAGGATCACCAGATCGCCCTTTTTCAGCACTGACGCAATGGTCTCTGCCGCCGCCTGAACATAAGCCATATCCGGCTGATGCTCGCCTTTAAACGGCGTAGGAACGGCAATCAGAAATGCATCTGCAGCCTGTGGCTGAGTAGCGGCACGCAAATAGCCGCCGTCGACGGCGGTTTTCACCACGCGATCGAGGTCCGGCTCGACGATGTGAATGTCGCCACGATTGATGGTCTCTACCGCGTGCGCATTAATATCGATTCCAAGCACCTGCTTCTGCCGGGAGGCAAAGGCAGCGGCAGTGGGCAGGCCGATGTAGCCCAGCCCGATAACAGAAATGGTGTTGAAACTCATAATGTAATCCGGTTGTGTTTAAGCGCCTGCACAATACGCTGGCAGGCCAGTCCGTCTCCGTAAGGATTATGTGCGCGGCTCATGGTGTACCACGCTTCCTCATCGGTAAGTAAACGGTTGACTTCGATAACAATTTTCTCACCATCGGTGCCGACCAGCATCACCGTACCGGCAGCAACCGCTTCCGGGCGCTCGGTGGTATCGCGCATCACCAGCACCGGTTTGCCCAGCGACGGCGCTTCTTCCTGAATGCCACCGGAATCAGTGAGGATTAACCAGGCGCGATCCATCAGCCAGACAAACGGCAGGTACTCCTGCGGCTCGATCAGAATAATGTTGTCGATCCCACTTAGAATGCGGTTAACCGGCTCGCTGACGTTGGGGTTGAGATGAACCGGGTAAACGATCTGCGTATCGGGATGCAAGCGGGCAATTTCCGCCAGCGCATTACAGATACGTTCAAATCCGTCGCCGAAGCTCTCACGGCGGTGTCCCGTGACCAGAATCATCTTTTTGTTCGCTGCCAAGAACGGATAGCGCGCCGCAAAACTGTTACGTAATGCATCGTCACTCAGCACGCGGTCACGCACCCAGAACAGCGCGTCGATCACCGTATTACCGGTGACGAAAATGCGCTGGGCAGGCAGATTCTCGCGCAGCAGATTTTGCTGCGAACTGGTGGTTGGAGTGAAGTGGTAGCTCGCTAGGTGGCCCGTCAGCGTACGGTTGGCCTCTTCCGGCCACGGCGACCACAGATCGCCGGTACGCAGCCCGGCCTCCACGTGCCCTACGGGAATACGGTGGTAGAAAGCCGAAAGGCTGGCGGCAAAAGTGGTGGTGGTGTCACCGTGTACCAGCACCACATCAGGAGTGAAATCGGTAAATACCGTTTTCAGCCCTTCCAGAATACGGCTGGTGATCTCGGTTAACCCCTGCCCCGGCTGCATAATATTAAGATCGTAGTCCGGCACGATTGAAAACAGCTGCAGCACCTGATCGAGCATTTCCCGATGCTGTGCCGTCACGCATAAGCGTGACTCGATACCCTCTTCCTGCGCCAGCGCATGCACCAGCGGTGCCATCTTAATCGCTTCGGGGCGCGTGCCAAAAACTGTTAATACTTTCACCGTGACTCTCTTAATTCGCTCGTGTTTAACAGCATTTATTGCCCCTTTCTAAGACGGACCAGAACCGTTCCGGCACCCAGCAGAACCCCTACAGCGCCCCACATAACCATCAGCAGCATGCGGCGTGGGCTGTCACGCTTGACCGGCTCCTCCGGGGTGCGCAGGTAGCGCCAAGTGTGGAAAGACGGCACCAGTGTTGGCCCAACATTTAGCGTCGCCTGCATAGCCCGATTCTGGTCATAGTCTAGGTCGTAAGACGGACCGCTGGCCTGCAGGTTTTCCAGACGCCCCTGCAGCAGCGGGCGCCCCAGCAGGAACAGTTCGGAATCCGGCAGCTGTTCGGAAGGCGTCTGGGCTTTCGACTGCTCAAAGCCCTGCTGCTGAACAATTTTTAACGCCTGCTGTACGCTGTTCACCTGACGGTCATAAATCGCTTTTGCTACCGCTTCCTGGCGTTTTATCTGCGTTTTTAGCTGAATGCTGAGGGCTGCCCAGCCTGCCGCCAGATCTTCATTCAGATGTACAGTGGCGCGCGCATTGGCGAAAGCCACGTACTGGCGCAGCAGCTTGTTGGCGTCGGCGGCGGTCTCAGCCACCAGCATCACGGTATCCTTGATATTCTTGGCGCTGTCGGCAGGTTGCTGCTGAATATTGGCAATCAGCTCATCCAGCAGGGCTGCGTCTTCCCGCGCATTGCCAGTTTTTCGCTGCTTGAAATAGTCGGTCTGCACCCAGAAATCACGCCGGGTATCCCAAGCAAACAGCTGCATGATGAACTCCTGATACGCCTCATCCATCACCGTGGGTGGTGCTGTGGTCAGATTGCCGGCGCGGATATCAAAATTATTTAAGAACTGCTGCTGGGAGTAATAGCCGGAGAGCATGTTCACCGTCGGACGATCGATAATCGCGATCGTGCTCCATTTCGGCGTGACCAGCAGCGAGTAAATAAAGGCCAGTGCGGCAAACAGTGCGCCACCGGCGACAATCCAGAATTTACCGCGCCACAGCGTGCAGCAAAGATCACGAATATCTAGCTCGTTATCCGCCGCGTCAGGATAGGTCATATTTCAGGTTCCTTGTTGTCAGGCTTACTTAGTCAGTAGAAGTTTTCTTCTCGTTGTGGTTATTGAGCAGTCAGCGCTTCCATCTTTTAATCATGCGCGCAACGCGCCATGCCCGCTTGATGCAGTAGCCGTACAGCATAAAAGCTAGCAAGAAAAATACCAACATCGCCCATTCCGGGATAAAGGTCAGGTATTCGCCAAGCACACCCACCGCAGCCAGTAGCGCAGCAGCGGCGGTAATCAGGACAAACGCTTGGCGGGAGGTGAAGCCTGCACGCATGATCAGGTGGTGAATGTGCTGCCGATCTGCCGAGAAGGGACTCATCCCCTTGCTCAGGCGACGATACATAATTGCCACCATATCCATTAACGGAATAGCAATTAGCCACAGCGCGGTAACCGGGGTAATAGGATGGCTCGGACCCTGCGTGGTCGCAAGCAGGATCCAGATAATGGTGAAGCCAATCAGCGTGCTGCCGGCATCTCCCATGAACACTTTGTAGCGGCGACCAAACATGCCGAGGTTGAGCAAAATATATGGAATGATGGCTGCCATCATAATGAAGCACCACATCGCTAGGCTGCTCTGGCCATCCAGCAGCAGGATCACGCCAATAGCGAGGAAGGTGACGCAGGACAATCCCCCCAACAGACCATCAATGCCATCGACCATGTTGAAGGCGTTGATCGCGGCCCAGACGGCAAATAGCGTCAAAACATAGCCAAACGGCCCGACCACCAGCTCCCAAGGGCCGAAGATGTAGCCAAGGCTTAGCAGATAGAGTTTGGCCTTCATCATCATGACAACCGCCACGCCTGCCTGAACCACCGCTCGCGGTTTTACACTGATGTCGAAACGGTCGTCAAGCGCGCCGACAAATACCAGACAGCCCGCACAGCTAAGATACAGCAGGACGTTAGGCACATAGAAATTCGTCAATGCAAAGGCGAAACAGCTGCCGGCAAACACGGAGATGCCACCAACCAGCGGAATCGAGCCCTGATGTCGTTTGCGGTAGTTGGGTTTATCCATCAGTCCAACTTTAATAGCGGCTTTACGCGCGAAAAAAAGAAACGCCAATGAAAATAAAAAAGTTAGGACAAGCTCCGTACTCGTATTGAGTAAATTCACATTAACCAGCTCTCTGATAAGAATTGCGCAGTATTATAAGCAATTTTCATGCCATTAACACCCGTATAATTCTGATTCTATTCACTAGGGCGCGCATAATCAATGCAACCTATAACTTCGCCCTGTACCGCACATTAGCTCTAATTCTCCATAATCAGAATAGCCTATAGACCAAAAATAAAAAACGCCACGACTATGCGTGGCGTTACCCGAGTTTTCAGCTATTTATTGACGGCGGTAGTGTGGTCAAATGTCAATTTGACCGTTTAGCACCATCGGCAACCAACCTGTTATGAACGCTTCATCATATCGAAGAATTCATCGTTAGTTTTCGTCATCGCCAGCTTGTTGATGAGGAACTCCATTGCGTCGATTTCGCCCATTGGGTGAATAATCTTGCGCAGGATCCACATTTTCTGCAGCTCTTCTGACGTGGTCAGCAACTCTTCTTTACGGGTACCTGAGCGGTTGTAATCGATAGCAGGGAACACGCGCTTCTCAGCGATTTTACGCGCCAGATGCAGTTCCATGTTGCCGGTACCTTTAAACTCTTCGTAGATCACTTCATCCATCTTCGAACCGGTATCAACCAGCGCGGTGGCGATGATAGTCAGACTTCCGCCCTCTTCCACGTTACGTGCAGCACCGAAGAAACGCTTCGGACGATGCAGGGCGTTGGCATCCACACCACCGGTCAGTACCTTGCCAGAAGCAGGAACAACGGTGTTATAGGCGCGCGCCAAACGGGTAATGGAGTCGAGCAGGATGATAACGTCTTTTTTGTGTTCGACCAGTCGCTTGGCCTTCTCGATCACCATCTCAGCAACCTGAACATGGCGTGATGCCGGTTCGTCAAAGGTAGAAGCAATCACTTCGCCTTTAACCAGACGCTGCATCTCGGTAACTTCTTCCGGACGCTCGTCAATCAGCAGAACCATCAGCACGCAGTCTGGATGGTTGTAGGCGATGCTCTGCGCGATGTTCTGCAGCAGCATGGTTTTACCGGCTTTCGGCGGTGCGACAATCAGACCACGCTGGCCACGACCGATCGGCGAAGCCAGATCCAGTACGCGAGCGGTCAAATCTTCGGTAGAGCCGTTGCCACGCTCCATGCGCAGACGTGAGTTGGCATGCAGCGGCGTTAAGTTTTCAAACAGGATTTTGTTACGGGCATTTTCCGGTTTGTCGTAGTTAACTTCGTTAACTTTCAGCAGCGCAAAGTAACGCTCACCCTCTTTTGGCGGACGGATCTTGCCAGAGATGGAGTCACCAGTGCGAAGGTTAAAGCGGCGGATTTGACTAGGGGAAACGTAGATATCATCGGGACCGGCGAGGTAGGAACTGTCTCCAGAGCGGAGGAAACCAAATCCATCCTGCAATATCTCGAGAACGCCATCGCCGAAGATGTCTTCGCCACTTTTAGCATGCTGTTTGAGGATGGCAAAAATGATATCCTGTTTGCGCAAGCGCGCTAGGTTTTCCAGCCCCATATTTTCGCCGAGGGTAATCAGGTCTGAAACCGGCATATTTTTTAATTCGGTAAGATTCATAATGGTGGGTTCTTAAACTCGGGGTAAAACTTGAATTGTTTGTCATAAATGGTATGGCGAAAGATCCATGCCTGTCTAATTGGCTCTTGGTTCCGAAGTCCGCTCGATGATCACGTACAGGAAAACGCAGATCTGGAAGGAGGAGACGGTGAGGACAAAAAGCCAGAAATTCAGTAGATACTAACTGTCAGACTGCTGAATCTCTGTAAGATTATGATGAATATAGCGCTCAACAAGGAGTCATTCTATAAGGTGCAAACTACAAGGTTGGGTTTGTCGTGCTGCAGTGGATTTAACTTAGCACGCTTAATGCCGGGCGTCTAGCGGATAGATGAAAAATCAAACCGCGAAACGCCGGCAAGGCATGATTAGCCTAGGTTCGAGTTTAAGAACTCTTTAAGCTGACCTTTAGACAGTGCGCCGACTTTGGTCGCAGCCACTTCGCCATTTTTGAACAGCAGCAGGGTTGGAATACCACGGATGCCGTACTTAGGCGCCGTTGCTGGGTTTTTATCAATGTTCAGTTTAGCGATTTTCAGCTTGCCTTCATATTCGGCAGCCACTTCATCGAGAATAGGGGCGATCATCTTACAAGGACCGCACCATTCTGCCCAGAAGTCGACCAGTACCAAATCTTCTGCTTTCAGAACGTCGGCGTCAAAGCTGTCATCGGTCACGTGGGTAATTTTATCGCTCATGTTTACTCCAAGGGATTATCTTTACCTTTGATGTAGCATTAAGCAGCATCAGGCTGAGTTTATTGCACTGCTTTTATTTCACCGGATATGCTTTCGTAAAGCAATAGTAAGCTGATATTCTACCTCACTATGAGCAAAACACACTTAACAGAACAGAAGTTTTCCGACTTCGCCCTGCCCCCTCAGGTGATTGAAGCCCTTGAAATTAAAGGGTTTTATAATTGCACGCCTATTCAGGCGCTGGCATTACCGTTTACGCTCTCCGGGCGTGATGTAGCAGGTCAGGCGCAAACCGGTACCGGCAAAACGATGGCGTTCCTGACGTCAACGTTCCATCATCTTCTTTATCACCCTGCCCCGGAAGGTCGCCAGGTTAACCAACCTCGCGCGCTAATCATGGCACCGACGCGCGAACTGGTGGTGCAGATCCATGCGGATGCAGAACCGCTGGCGCAGGTTACCAAGCTGAAACTGGGCTTGGCTTACGGTGGCGATGGCTACGATAAACAGCTAAAAGTGCTTGAAAGCGGTGTTGATGTTTTGATCGCCACCACGGGTCGTTTAATCGATTACGCTAAACAGAATCATGTAAATTTAGGCGCCATCCAGGTGGTGGTACTCGACGAAGCTGACCGTATGTTTGACCTCGGCTTCATTAAAGACATTCGCTGGTTGTTCCGCCGGATGCCTGCCGCCAACCAGCGCCTCAATATGCTGTTCTCCGCCACCCTCTCCTTCCGCGTGCGTGAACTGGCCTTTGAGAATATGAACAACGCTGAATACGTTGAAGTTGAGCCGGAGCAGAAAACCGGACACCGTATTAAAGAAGAGCTGTTCTACCCTTCCAATGAAGAGAAGATGCGTTTACTGCAAACGCTGCTGGAAGAAGAGTGGCCCGACCGCGCGATCATCTTCGCTAACACCAAGCACCGCTGTGAAGATATCTGGGGCCATCTGGCTGCCGATGGTCACCGCGTGGGCCTGCTGACCGGCGATGTGGCGCAGAAGAAACGCCTGCGTATTCTGGATGATTTCACCAAAGGTGATGTCGATATCCTGGTCGCTACCGACGTTGCGGCACGTGGTCTGCACATTCCTGCCGTGACCCACGTCTTCAACTACGATCTGCCTGATGACCGCGAAGACTATATTCACCGTATTGGCCGTACTGGTCGTGCCGGTGCCAACGGTCACTCAATTAGCCTAGCCTGTGAAGAGTACGCTCTCAACCTGCCGGCGATTGAAGACTATATTGGCCATAGCATTGCCGTCAGCCGCTATAACAGCGATGCGCTGATGAGCGATCTGCCGCCGCCAAAACGCTTAACCCGAACTCGTTCTGGAAATGGTCTGCGCCGTGGTGGGAATAACAACCGCCGCAGCTGCGCACCGCGTAACCCTAACCGTAAACGTTCAGGTTAAAACGCCATGCTGAGCGTATCATCACTCTATGCTGCAATCGATTTAGGATCGAACAGCTTTCATATGTTGGTGGTGCGTGAAGTGGCTGGCAGTATCCAGACCATTGCCCGCATCAAGCGTAAGGTACGCCTAGCTGCCGGGCTTGATGCCAGCCACCATCTATCGGAAGAGGCGATGGAGCGTGGCTGGCAGTGCCTGCGGCTGTTCTCCGAGCAGCTGAAGGATACTCCCCCGCAGCAGATCCGCGTCGTCGCCACTGCCACCCTGCGTATTGCCTCAAACGCCGGTGAATTCCTCGTAGAAGCTGAGAAAATTCTGGGTTGCCCGGTCAATGTGATCAGCGGTGAGGAAGAAGCTCGCCTGATTTATCAGGGCGTTGCGCATACGACCGGCGGTTCGGATAAGCGCTTGGTGGTGGATATCGGCGGCGGCAGCACCGAGCTGGTCACCGGCAAGGGTTCGCAGGCCACTACGCTGTTAAGCCTGTCGATGGGCTGCGTTACTTGGCTGGAACGCTATTTTACTGATCGCCATCTTGGTAAAGAGCATTTCGAGCAGGCCGAACAGGCCGCGCGTGCGATGATCCGGCCGGTGGCCGATGCGATGTGCGAGCAGGACTGGCAGGTTTGCGTCGGGGCTTCCGGCACCGTTCAGGCACTGCAGGAAATTATGATGGCGCAGGGTATGGATGAGCGTATTACGCTGAGTAAGCTTCAGCACCTCAAGCAGAGCGCCATCCAGTGCGGCAAGCTGGAAGAGTTGGAGATTGAGGGACTGACCCTTGAGCGCGCGCTGGTTTTTCCGAGCGGGTTATCCATTCTTATCGCTATATTTAATGAACTGAATATCACCAGCATGACGCTGGCCGGTGGCGCACTGCGCGAAGGATTGGTTTACGGCATGCTGCACCTGCCGGTGGATCGCGATATTCGCAACTGCACGCTGCATAATATCCAGCGCCGTTTTGCTATCGATCCCGAGCAGGCTGACCGCGTGCGTCAGTTAGCCGATACCTTCGCCCGCCAAGTGGGGCAGAGCTGGAAGCTGGACGATCGCAGCCGTGAACTGCTGGATAGCGCCTGCCTGATCCATGAAATTGGTTTAAGCGTGGATTTCCGCCAGGCTCCGCAGCACTCTGCATATCTGGTGCGCCATCTCGATCTGCCAGGCTTTACCCCCGCGCAGAAAAAGCTGCTGGCAACGCTGCTGCAAAATCAGGTCAACAGCATCGATCTGGCGCTGTTAAGCCAGCAGAATGCCGTGCCGCCGCGCGTGGCTCAACGGCTCAGTCGCCTGCTGCGTCTGGCGATAATTTTTGCCAGCCGCCGCCGCGATGACACGCTGCCTGCGGTCCGTTTGCGGGCAGATGAGGACAACCTGACGCTGACGCTGCCGCAGGGCTGGCTGGATGCGCATCCTCTGCGCGCTGAGCTGCTGGAGCAGGAAGCGCACTGGCAGAGCTATGTGCACTGGTCTTTAGTCATAAACTGAGATCGACTACGCTCACGATGATGCCATATTGTCGCGAGTGGCTATTTCTTTGCTTTTGCTAGCTGGGCACGAATATTCGCTAGGTGGCTTTGCCCTTTCTGCATGCGCTCTTCCGCGCTGACGACTTTCCGCTCCGACTCCCATTTCAGCTCATCCTGCGGCAACTCCAGCAGGAAGCGGCTTGGCTCCGGGCAGATTGATTTACCATACTGACGACGCTCGCGGCACAGAGTAAACGTCAGTTCCTTCTGCGCACGCGTGATACCCACGTAAGCCAGGCGACGCTCCTCTTCAACGTTATTCTCGTCAATACTGCTCTGATGCGGCAGCAATCCCTCCTCCATGCCCACCAAGAACACGTAGGGGAACTCCAGACCTTTCGAGGCATGCAGCGTCATTAACTGAACCTGATCTGACTCTTCATCACTCTTGCCGCGCTCCATCATATCGCGCAGCGTGAAGCGCATAACGACCTGGGTCAGCGTCATCGGTTCATCGATATCGCTGCCCTCCAGCATTTCCGTCATCCACTGGAACAGGGTATTGACGTTTTTCATGCGCATTTCAGCCGCTTTCGGGCTGCCGGAAGTTTCAAACAGCCAGCTCTCGTAATCGATACCGCGGATCAGGTCACGTACCGCAGCCACCGGCTTGCGCTCTACCAGCTGCGCTACCTCCCGCAGCCAGTGGGTAAAGCGCTGCAGAGATTCCAGACCGCGCCCGGTGAGAGTCTGGCCGAGCCCCATATCGAAGCTGGCGCTAAACAGACTTTTATTGCGCTGGATCGCCCACTCGCCCAATTTTTGCAGCGTGGCCGAACCGATTTCACGCCGTGGCGTATTCACAATGCGCGTAAAGGCGCTGTCGTCGTCGGCGTTGGTCAGGACGCGCAGGTAGGCCAGCAGATCCTTGATTTCTGGACGCGAGAAGAATGAGGTGCCGCCGGAGATATGGTAAGGAATGCGGTTCTGCATCATAATTTTTTCAAACACCCGCGACTGATGGTTGCCACGATACAGAATCGCGTAGTCTTTATAACCGGTCTTATTGATAAAGTGATGGGCAATCAGCTCGCCGGTAACGCGTTCCGCTTCGTGATCTTCGTTATTGGCCGTCACCACCTTCAGCTCCGCGCCGTAGCCCAGCTCGGAGAACAGACGCTTTTCAAATACGTGCGGGTTATTGGCGATCAGAATATTCGCCGCTTTCAGAATGCGTTCCGAACAGCGGTAGTTCTGCTCCAGCTTGATCACCTGCAGCGCCGGGAAATCCTCCTGTAGCAGCACCAGGTTCTGCGGCCGCGCACCGCGCCAGGAGTAGATCGACTGATCGTCATCCCCCACTACGGTAAAGCGCGCACGGCTACCCACCAGCAGCTTTACTAGCTCATACTGGCTGGTGTTGGTATCCTGATATTCATCCACCAGCAGGTAGCGGATTTTCTGCTGCCAGCGTTCGCGCACTTCTAGATTGCGCTGGAACAGCAGGGTCGGCAGCAGGATCAGATCGTCGAAATCCAGCACGTTGCAGGACTTCAGATGGCGGTCATACAGCGCGTAACAGTGCGCAAACAGCTTATCGCGCTCCGATAACGCCCCGGCAGCCGCCCGCGATGGATCCATCAGATCGTTCTTCCAGTTGGAGATCGATGATATCAGCTGCTGCAACAGCGTTTTATCGTTTTCCAGCCACTCCTCGGTGAGGGCTTTCAACAGCGCCAGCTGATCTTCGTCGTCAAACAGAAAGAAGTTCGATTTCATCCCCAGCGCGGCGTATTCGCGCTTAATAATTTCCAGCCCCAGCGTATGGAAGGTGGAGATAATCAACCCGCGCGCTTCTTTGCGCCCCAGCGTCTGCGCTACGCGCTCTTTCATCTCACGCGATGCCTTATTGGTAAAGGTAACCGCAGCGATATGGCGCGCCTGATAGCCGCATTCGCGGATCAGGTGGGCAATTTTATTGGTAATGACGCGTGTTTTTCCCGAACCGGCACCAGCCAGTACCAGACAGGGTCCGGTAACAAATTCGACGACGTGTTGCTGACTAGGATTAAGACGCATAGATAGATAAATCACTCAATGAAATTGCGGTGGAGGAGAAAAACAGCGTGGTAGTATAGCCAGCGAAATCCCTGTGACTCAAGGTAACAATCATGGCAAAATCAGCACCTGTTAGCCCAGCTGGCTGACGGCGCTGATTTTGAGAAGCTGGCAAAGAAGCACTCTACCTGCCCGTCAGGTAAGAAAGGCGGCCACCTCGGTGAATTCAAACAGGGCACCTACGTGAAGGTGCGCAA
>NZ_MAYS01000198.1 GCF_001756855.1 Candidatus Erwinia dacicola
CTGGTCGAACGTAAAAGCCGTATTTATCTGACGAAGAAGGTTTTTTCTAAAGACTCTGCCGAAGTTGCCGCCGCTATTATCTCGATGCTGAGCGGCTATAAGGACGTCTGTCACACAATCACGTTCGACAACGGCAGGGAGTTTACCCGGCACAAGGAAGTCGCTGACGCGTTGGAAGCGGAAACCTACTTCGCTCATCCATATGCCTCGTGGCAGCGCGGGCTAAACGAGAACACCAATGGGTTGTTGAGGCAGTTTATCCCGAAAGGAACTGACCTGACGGCAGTGACGGATGACGAGCTCCGCAAGTACCAGGGAGCACTGAATAGCAGGCCACGGAAATGCCTTGGGTTCCGGCAACCTTCAGTGGTCTTTGTAGAGCTAAAACAGGCGGCTTAGCGTTGCACTTCAAACTTGAATCCGCCCTTAAGAAAATCAGCGGTGGCCATGACCGAAGTGTAGAACACGCTGTCCGGCAGTTCGATCCCAGCAGAGGCAATGCGATTCGACAGATCAATCGCCGTTTGCGAAGGGTAGTTGGTCAGCACCACCAGCGGCATATTGTTGCCAACAATACGCTGTAGAAACTCCTGCGCACCCGGCACGGGGGTATTGTCGTGCATCGGCATGCCGTCGATATCACAGATGACGTTTTCAATGGTCATTCGTTCGAAATCCATTTTTTATTAACCTTCCAGCAGACGTTGCAGCAGGATGCCATTCAGTATGGCGCGTTTCGCCAGTGCAAAAGCGCCGATAGCCGAGCAGTGATCAATTTCGGAACACACCACCGGCAGATTTTTTCGGAATGCTTTCAGCGCCTGAGTATTAATGCAGCCTTCAATGGCGGGCAGCAGCACTTTGTCGGCTTCGGTAATTTCACCCGCAATCACAATTTTCTGTGGATTAAACAGATTAATGGCAATTGCAATAGCCTTGCCGAGATGGCGGCCCATGTGCTCAATCACTTCAGCGGCCAGCGCATCGCCGCGATTGGCGGCCCGGCAGATCGGCTGAATATGACAATCGTCAAGGGTCAGGCTACTCGGATAGCCCTGAGTCAGCTGGTAGCGCACGCGGTTTTCAATCGCGCTATTGGCCGTGATTGTCTCCAGACAGCCAAAATTCCCGCAGTGGCAGCGCTCGCCGAGTGGGTTAACTTGGATATGCCCAATCTCACCCACGTTGCCGTTGCTGCCGAGAAAAATATGCCCGTTAGCGATAATACCGGCCCCGGTTCCGCGATGCACACGCACCAGAATGGAGTCTGCGCAGTCGCGCGATGCGCCAAAATAGTGCTCCGCCAGCGCTAGGCTGCGAATATCGTGACCGACAAAGCTGGTAACGTTGAAGCGCTTTTCTATATTGGCAACCAGCGCCCAGTAGCTGACGCTGATATGCGGCATATAGAGGATAATGCCATTTTGGGGGTCAACCAAGCCGGGCAGGATCACTGAAATAGCAATCAGCTCGCGTAGCTTACGCTGGTGCTGCTCACTGAAATCGGCGATAGCGTTGAACAGGGCATTTTCTAGGGTTTCCTGGGTGCGTTCCGGCAGCGGGTAGTGCTCTTCCGCCATCGATTTTCCGCTCAAGTCGAACAGGGCAACGGTGGCGTCATTGCGCCCAAGGCGCACGCCGATAGTATTAAAGCCGCGTGTTTCCGTAATGATTGAAATCGCCCGGCGGCCCCCGGTGGAGGCCTGCTGGTCGACTTCACGGATCAACCCGCGCTCAATGAGCTGGCGGGTGATCTTGGTGACGCTGGCGGGCGCGAGATGACTGTGCTCGGCTATTTGAATGCGTGAGATAGGTCCTTGCTGATCGATCACCCGGTAAACGGCTGCGCTATTAATTTGTTTAACGAGATCAACATTTCCAATTTGAGCCTGGCCGCCAGTGGTCATTAAATAGCTACTCGCTTAAGACCTCGTTACCATTAACGATGGTCCGAATGATTTTGTAATCGCGGGTGAACACGGTCAGATTTGCCACTTTTCTAGCTTCAATTGAACCTAACTGGTTATCCACCCCCATTGCGCGGGCTGGGTAGAGTGTTGCCATTCTCAGCGTCTCATCGAGAGAGATGCCAACATGTTCAACGCTGTTCTCTACAGCTTCAATCATAGTCAACGCAGAACCACTCAGAGTGCCGTTCTTATCAAGACACAGCCCGTTGCGATAGTATATTGTTTTACCAGAAAAAATGAACCGTTCAATACTGGCTCCGGCAGGGGCGGTGGCATCGGTCACTAGGATCAGCTTGTCGCCCTTGATCCGTTTAGCGTTACGAATGTTAGCGTAATGCACATGTAAACCGTCGGCGATCACGCCACACCATACATCTGGTGAATCAAACAGCGCACCAATCAGCCCCGGCTCGCGACCGCTGGTGGTAGGCATTGCATTGTATAGATGGGTAGCAAAGGTCACGCCTGCATCGATCCCGGCGGCAGCTTCCTCATAGGTACCGTGCGAGTGGCCCGCAGAGATGACGATCCCGGCTGCGCGCAGCTGGCGAATGACCGCTGCATCCACTTTTTCCGGGGCGAGGGTTATTTTTGCTATCACATCGGCATTAGCGCAGAGGAAATCGACCAGTTCTTTGTCTGGCGCGCGGATCAGGACAGAGTCATGGGTACCTTTTTTCAGCGGGTTGAGCCACGGCCCTTCCAGATGCAGGCCCAGTGCTTGGTTGGCATTCTTCGCCAGATAAGCGCGCATCACTTCCACTGCGCGTTTCATTAATTCGTCGGTACTGGTAATCAGCGTAGGCAGAAAACTGGTGCAGCCTGATTTCTCGTTGGCTTTCTGCATGATTTGCAGCGTTTCTACGCTAATTGCTGCAATGTCATCGTTAAACTGCACGCCGCCACAGCCGTTGAGCTGCAGGTCGATAAATCCAGGAGCAATAATCGCACCACCGACATCGCGAGTTTCGATGCCAGCGGGGAGATCTTCCAGCGGACAGACACGTTCGATCAGACCATCTGCAATGACGACAGCATGGTTATCGGGGATTTTGTGTCCGGTGAAAATGCGACCCTGGGTCAACGCGTACATAATTTTTCTCCTGACTTTCCTGATAATTCCGGCTCTGCCCGGCATTTAATGCGCTCAGGCAGAGCCGTTCAGTGATGCGGGCATCACAGATCTTTGATATTTCTTGCTTCCATTTCGCGGAAATACTTCACGGTTTTTACTTTCAATTCTGAAGTGGAGGGTTCATCACAGACCACTACCGCATTGGCGTGCAGCTGCAGGCAGCTAATGGTCCACATGTGATTCACATTGCCTTCAACAGCGGCCTGTAGGGCCTGAGCTTTCACGTGGTCGGCCACAAGAATCATCACCTCTTCCGCATCCAGCAGCGTACCCACGCCGACGGTCAGCGCATATTTTGGTACCTGCTCAACATCACCGCCGAAGAAACGTGAGTTGGCGATACGAGTATCGTGGGTTAGCGTTTTAATGCGGGTGCGTGAAGCCAGTGATGACGCCGGCTCATTGAAAGCGATATGACCATCGTTACCGACGCCGCCCATAAACAGGTGGATTTTACCATAGGAACGGATCTTCTCCTCATACTGGCGACATTCTGCGTCAATATCCGGGGCATTGCCATTGAGAAGATTGATGCTTTCATTTGGAATATCAACGTGATCAAAAAAATTACGGTACATAAAGCTGTGGTAACTTTCCGGGTGCTCTTTGGGCAGGCCTACGTATTCGTCCATGTTAAAAGTAACAACGTGTTTAAAGCTAACCTGACCAGCTTTATGCCTCTCGATTAAATGCTTGTAGGCTTCAAGCGGTGTACCGCCCGTCGGCAGACCTAATACAAATGGACGGTCAGCAGTCGGATTAAAAGCGTTGATGCGGTTAACAATGTGGCATGCGGCCCACTTGCCGACCTGAGTCGGCGTTACCAGAGGAATCAGTCTCATATTGCACCTTATTTTATGCAGAGTTGGAATGGGTTGAGAACGGTGCTCTGTAATGGCTCAGGGTAAGCGTAACGTGATTACCGCATGAGGACAGAGGGAATTATTTATTATATTATTTGAATAATAAAATAAGTTTGTGCCGATCGCCAGCCGCATGCTAAGAATAATGTATTTCTTGGTGATTTTAGTCACAGATACGGCGATTTAATTTGCGAAGCGAATTAATTTTCTTTACACCACGCCTCGTGGTGTGTAGTGTCATACAAATTCCAAAAAAACGTGTAAAAATCAAAGCGGTTTTTGGTGCCATAATCGGGTTTCATAGGGGGAAATGGTGAATATTCTAGGCTTCTTTCAAAGATTAGGGCGGTCGTTACAGCTGCCGATTGCCATGCTGCCAGTTGCAGCACTGATGCTGTGTTTCGGCCAGCCCGACTTACTCAACATGCCGTTTATTGCCCAGGCGGGTGGTGCGATTTTTGACAATCTCGCGCTGATCTTCGCTATTGGTGTGGCATCGATCTGGTCGAAAGATAACGCCGGTGCAGCTGCGCTGGCGGGTGCGGTGGGTTACTTCATCCTCACCAAAGCGATGGTCACCATTAACCCAACGGTCAATATGGGAGTGCTGGCGGGAATTATTACCGGTTTGGTTGCCGGTATGACTTACAACCGCTGGTCCGACATTAAACTACCTGACTTCCTGAGCTTCTTCGGTGGCAAACGCTTTGTACCGATTGCGACCGGCTTTTTCTGTCTGGTGCTGGCCGCCATCTTTGGTTACGTCTGGCCACCGGTGCAGGCGGGCATTCACGCAGGCGGTGAGTGGATCGTCTCTGAAGGTGCGTTAGGCGCGGGTATCTTCGGTTTCGTTAACCGTCTGCTGATACCAACCGGTCTTCATCAGGTGCTGAATACCATTGCTTGGTTCCAGATTGGTGAGTTTACCAATGCTGCCGGAGCGGTATTTCACGGTGACATTAACCGCTTCTATGCGGGCGATGGCACGGCGGGCATGTTTATGTCTGGCTTCTTCCCAATCATGATGTTTGGTCTGCCGGGTGCCGCGCTGGCGATGTATCTGGCCGCGGCGAAAGAGCGTCGTCCTATGGTCGGTGGCATGCTGCTATCCGTTGCGGTCACCGCCTTCCTGACCGGTGTAACCGAGCCGCTGGAATTCCTGTTCATGTTCCTAGCCCCGATGCTGTATCTGATCCACGCGCTGCTGACCGGTATCAGCCTGTTCGTTGCCACCACTCTGGGAATCCACGCGGGCTTCTCGTTTTCTGCGGGCGCTATCGACTACTTATTAATGTACAAACTGCCTGCGGCCAGCCAGAACGTCTGGAAGCTGCTGATGATGGGCGTTATCGCCTTTCTAGCTTACTTCGTGCTGTTCAGTGCAGTTATCCGCATGCTAAACCTGAAAACGCCGGGCCGTGAAGATGCGAGTGACCTAGTGGTGACTGACGAAGCGAATAGCGATACCGAAGAGGGTCTGGCCCAGGTGTCGCGCAGCTACATTGGTGCGATTGGCGGTTCCGAAAACCTGAACATGATTGATGCCTGTATTACCCGTTTGCGCCTGTCGGTGAAAGATGCTTCCTTGGTCAATAACGCTCAGTGTAAGCGCCTCGGTGCTTCCGGTGTGGTGAAACTGAACAAGCAGACGATTCAGGTTATCGTCGGCGCGAAAGCCGAATCGATTGCGGAAGAGATGAAAAAACAGATTGCTAAAGGCCCGGTGGCTGCGGCTTCTGCTGCCAGCGCAGCACCGTGGTAAAAATCTTCAATACCAACCATGCTTTCTGCTTGGAAACGGAAAGGGGAAGTGGACTGGATACCGTGACGCGGGAGGAAAAGGTTTCACTCGCTTGATGGTTAGAAGATTGAATCG
>NZ_MAYS01000199.1 GCF_001756855.1 Candidatus Erwinia dacicola
TGCCCGTTACTTTTTCATCAGACAATCTGTATGAGCACTACGTAGGAAGCTATCTTCAGGTAAGGAGGTGATCCAACCGCAGGTTCCCCTACGGTTACCTTGTTACGACTTCACCCCAGTCATAAATCACAAAGTGGTAGGCGCTCTCCCGAAGGTTAAGCTACCTGCTTCTTTTGCAACCCACTCCCATGGTGTGACGGGCGGTGTGTACAAGGCCCGGGAACGTATTCACCGTAGCATTCTGATCTACGATTACTAGCGATTCCGACTTCACGGAGTCGAGTTGCAGACTCCGATCCGAACTACGACGCACTTTATGAGGTCCGCTTGCTCTCGCGAGGTCGCTTCTCTTTGTATGCGCCATTGTAGCACGTGTGTAGCCCTGGCCGTAAGGGCCATGATGACTTGACGTCATCCCCACCTTCCTCCGGTTTATCACCGGCAGTCTCCTTTGAGTTCCCACCTTTACGTGCTGGCAACAAAGGATAAGGGTTGCGCTCGTTGCGGGACTTAACCCAACATTTCACAACACGAGCTGACGACAGCCATGCAGCACCTGTCTCACGGTTCCCGAAGGCACTAAGGCATCTCTGCTAAATTCCGTGCATGTCAAGGCCAGGTAAGGTTCTTCGCGTTGCATCGAATTAAACCACATGCTCCACCGCTTGTGCGGGCCCCCGTCAATTCATTTGAGTTTTAACCTTGCGGCCGTACTCCCCAGGCGGTCGACTTAACGCGTTAGCTCCGGAAGCTACGCCTCAAGGGCACAACCTCCAAGTCGACATCGTTTACGGCGTGGACTACCAGGGTATCTAATCCTGTTTGCTCCCCACGCTTTCGCACCTGAGCGTCAGTCTCTGTCCAGGGGGCCGCCTTCGCCACCGGTATTCCTCCAGATTTCTACGCATTTCACCGCTACACCTGGAATTCTACCCCCCTCTACAAGACTCTAGCCTACCAGTTTCGAATGCAGTTCCCAGGTTGAGCCCGGGGATTTCACATCCGACTTGACAGACCGCCTGCGTGCGCTTTACGCCCAGTAATTCCGATTAACGCTTGCACCCTCCGTATTACCGCGGCTGCTGGCACGGAGTTAGCCGGTGCTTCTTCTGCAGGTAACGTCAATCAAAAAGGTTATTAACCTCTTCGCCTTCCTCCCCACTGAAAGTACTTTACAACCCGAAGGCCTTCTTCATACACGCGGCATGGCTGCATCAGGCTTGCGCCCATTGTGCAATATTCCCCACTGCTGCCTCCCGTAAGAGTCTGGACCGTGTCTCAGTTCCAGTGTGGCTGGTCATCCTCTCAGACCAGCTAGGGATCGTCGCTTAGGTGAGCCGTTACCCCACCTACTAGCTAATCCCATCTGGGCACATCCGATGGTGTGAGGCCCGAAGGACCCCCACTTTGGTCCGAAGACGTTATGCGGTATTAGCTACCGTTTCCAGTAGTTATCCCCCTCCATCGGGCAGTTTCCCAGACATTACTCACCCGTCCGCCACTCGTCACCCGAGAGCAAGCTCCCTGTGCTACCGTTCGACTTGCATGTGTTAGGCCTGCCGCCAGCGTTCAATCTGAGCCATGATCAAACTCTTCAATTAAAAGTTCGATTTACTGCAACAAGTGCAGCGATGCTCAAGTGTAAAACGTCACAATGAATTTCATTATGTGTTCACTCTTAAGGCTTGATATTTTTACGTCCGAAGACGTTGATATCGATCCTACGAGTGCCCACACAGATTGTCTGATAAATTGTTAAAGAGCGTC
>NZ_MAYS01000200.1 GCF_001756855.1 Candidatus Erwinia dacicola
ACCACTGTTACCACCAAAAATACCCATAAACATATAAAATCTGGCGAAATGACTTCTTTTTCTGGCTGGCGTGGTTTTAGGCTTGCGGCGAGGCAGCTATACGGAACTGACCGTTAATCGGGTTCAGCGTGATTGCGTTCTGGAGATAGTCTGGTGCCAGATGCGCATACGCCATTGTCTGCTGAATGCTGGCATGCCCCAGAATCTGCTGTAGTGCGATAATGTTTCCGCCGTTCATCATAAAGTGGCTGGCGAAAGTATGGCGCAGGATATGGGTAGCCTGTCCGCGAGGCAGGTTGGGTTTGACCTTACGCAGCATCCGGCAGAAATTTTCATAGTCCACATGGAACAGTGTCGCGCTGGCGTTGGTCATGACTTCTTCTTCCAGTTCGGCAGATATGGGGACCACGCGCTTTTTGCCATTCTTGGTTTCCAAAAAGACGACACGGCCATGCATAATCTGCGATTCCGTCAGCGTGCTGACTTCTCCCCAGCGTCCACCAGTGCTGAGACACAGCAAGGCAATCAATCGATAATCTCCTTTCAGAGAGTCAAGCAGGCTGGCTATTTCCGTTTTGGTAAGGTAAGTCATACCGGGATTTTTTTCTTTAAGCGGAGGCAACCCACGTATCGGGTTTTCACCCTCAAGTTCATCCAGCTTAATCAGGGCGCTGAACATACCTGAAAGGCGGTAAACGTCACGATTAATGGTTGATGCGCTGATTCCCTGTGCGAGCCTGCGGCAGCGGTGATCTATCAACATCCGCTTATTAACTTCGCTGACCAGTGGATTATCCAGAGCCGTGATAGTCTTGAGGATGTGTTTATTTTCAGTTTCCCCATTTTTTAGCGTCTGGCCATGGTAGCGCCACCATAATTCCCTGATATCGTTCAGTGTGCGGCTGGATCCCACTCTTTACGCTGTAATTTACCGAGCATGTAGCGCTCATAGGCAACAGCATCAGCTCGTCTGTTAAAGATTTTTCGGGTGCGCTTGCCGTTACGTCCACCTGTTCTTGTGTCCAGTTCATAACGCCCGTCATCTCTCTTTTTTATTGACATTTCTTTACAACCTAAGCAGTTGATTACGTGGTTGAGGTTTTGGCGCAAAGCCTTTGAATACCGATGAATGGCTACGATAAATATTTCAGTTTTCAATGAATGAGATTTCTTTGTTATCGCTTTGATTTTATTGTATTTATAACGTTTTCATTATCTCATAACTCAGGAGGTTTTGCAGGTGATAGTAATCACGTAATTCACATTAAATATATATTTATCAAGGAATTGCTTAGATTCACTGATTGATTCCCCAGCTTCAAAACTGAAATAACCTGAAATTCTTTTCACAGATTTCAGTTTGTGTTTTTACCCGACAAAGCCAGTGGTGGCGCGGTCTGGCGATATGGTTTGTACTACTGGAAAAACTGAAATCAATTGTGATTTGAAAACCGCAGGCGGGTGCGGTGTAGTGCCGTTTTCGTCACTTCCGCCGTTATTTCGTGGCTGACAGAAGCCTCAGTTAAGCCCTGACACCTTTTTCCCTGGAAGGCATGGGTTTTGGCCTGCTTTGAACGTATCGCAGCTAAGGGGGCGTTCTGTGACGTCTGGTGTTAACATCGGTTTAGAGCAGAACAGGAGCAAAAGAAATATGCGGGTAATGAAGGTCACATGTCCGGAATGTGGTGAAAAGGCCGTAATCAGTAAAGTTACCCCAAGAGACCGCCTAGCTACCGATATTTATTGTGCTTGTACGAATGTGGAGTGTGGTCACACCTATGTTGTTAATCTGACGTTTTCCCACTCACTTCGCCCCAGCCAGAAGCAGGGGGAAGCGTCATTATCTGGCATAACTTAGATTGCATCTGGTTTGGATCCGTGCGGCGGAATCGAACTAAAATAGTCAATGAACAAATAGTGTGAATTTTGAACATACATAGAGGGTTGAAAGTAGTACGGGGGCATAAAAAGGGGCACTTAATTTCGCCTTAAAAAATTATCATTAATAAGCAATTGGTTGTGTTGATTTTCGATTCCGGCCTTCGCACCAGTATCCTGTCCATCCTCGTCCGAGCACATCCGTTATAATCCAGACCCCGCTGGGGGCATAATTGGGGGCACCCCCACTTCGATAAGAAATGTGCCCCCAAAATGAAGCTGAATGCCCGCCAGGTCGACACTGCAAAGCCTAAAGAAAAAACTTATAAAATGGCTGATGGTGGCGGTTTATACCTTGAGGTCACGACCAAAGGATCAAAGTACTGGCGTATGAAGTACCGACGGCCAGCCGACAAAAAAGAAGACCGGCTTGCGTTTGGCGTTTGGCCGACAGTCACGCTTGCTGAGGCACGTGCTAAGCGTGATGAAGCCTAAAAAATTTTAGGGCAAGGGATTGACCTCAAAGCTGAACAGAAAGCAGCCCAGGCTGAAAACGCTGGAGCTTATACTTTTGAAACGATCGCCCATGAATGGCATGCCAGTAACAAGCGCTGGAGTAATGATCATCGTTCACGGATCCTGCGCTATCTTGAACTGTATATTTTTCCTCATATTGGTTTGGCAGATGTTCGTAAGCTGAAAACCAGCCAGCTGTTAGCCCCTATCAAGGCCGTTGATGCCAGTGGCAGGCATGACATCGCCCAGCGCCTTCAGCAGCGTGTTACGGCGATAATGCGCTATGCCGTACAGAACGATTACATTGACTCTAATCCAGCTAGTGACATGGCCGGTGCGTTATCGACAACCAAAGCACGACACTATCCAGCTCTACCCTCAAGTCGTTTTCCTGAGTTTCTTGCTCGTCTTGATGCATATCGTGGCCGTGTAATGACACGGATCGCGGTCGAGCTTTCCTTACTAACTTTTGTGCGTTTGTAGTGGCACACTGATACTGGCCACCTGATCGGAAGGTGATATTCTCACCTTCCCAACACCACAGGTCACAGGTGACCCAATGGCTAAACATTTCACGCCAGGATTTAAGCTCGAAGCGGCGAAGTTAGTTGTCGACCACGGCTATACCTACGTTAAGGCCGCAGAGGCTGTCGCTACCGATGTAAAACTGGCCCACCTGCCGATGTAAATCTGACCCACCCAGGGT
>NZ_MAYS01000201.1 GCF_001756855.1 Candidatus Erwinia dacicola
ACGTCCTAAGACTCTACCATGCCAAAAACGTGTATTACCGCATCATGCGTCAGAATGTGCTGCTGCTTGAGCGTAAACCGGAAATACCGCCATCGAAGCGGGCGCATACAGGGAAAGTGGCCGTTGGAGAAAGTAACCAGCGGTGGTGCTTTGACGGCTTCGAGTTCAGCTGTGATAACGGTGAAAAATTGCGGGTAACGTTCACGCTGGACTGCTGTGACAGAGAGGCCATAGACTGGGCGGCAAGCACCGGAGGCTACGACAATTCGACGGTGCAGGATGTGATGCTGAGGTCGGTGGAAAAGCGCTTCGGCGACAGGTTGCCGGACACACCGGTGCAGTGGCTGACGGATAATGGTTCAGCGTATACCGCGCATGAAACGAGGAAGTTTGCCAGAGAGCTGAACCTAGAGCCCTGTACAACAGCGGTGAGTAGCCCACAGAGTAATGGCATGGCCGAACGGTTTGTGAAAACGATGAAGGAATACTATATCGCGTTCATGCCAAAACCGGAGGTGAGGACAGCCCTGCGAAACCTTGCAGCAGCGTTCACGCATCATAATGAAAACCATCCGCACAGTTAATTTAAGATACAAAAGCTGTCTGGAGATGACGGGTTAAGATCACCGATCGAAAAATAGGACCGGCCCCTACAGGCTGTTAATGTTTCCAGAAATCGTCAAACACCGTGATCGGTGGGCGGCGTTTATGTTCGGTTTTCAGATACCAGTTCTCGACGGTTTTCGCTGCCGCCGGGTCGATAGTTTGCCCTTCCAGATAGCGGTCGATCATCTCATAGGTCACACCCAGCTCCACTTCATCCTGCAGGCCCGGGCGATCGTCTTCGAGGTCGGCCGTTGGATGCTTCAGATAGAGGTGCTCCGGGCATCCCAGCGCTTTCAGCAGCTGCTTACCCTGACCTTTATGCAAGCGGAAGATCGGATTGATATCGGTGCCGCCATCGCCGTATTTGGTAAAGAAGCCGGTGACGGCTTCCGCCGCGTGGTCGGTGCCGACTACCACGCCGGAGGTCATACTGGCAATGTTGTACTGGGTTTTCATGCGCTCGCGCGCTTTATCGTTGCCGCGAATAAAATCGGAAAGCGTCATTCCGGCATCGTGCAGCGCCTGCTCGCTGGCCTGTACCGCTGCCTTGATGTTCACCGTCAGCACGCGGTCTGGCTGAATAAACGCAATGGCATCCTGGCAGTCCTGCTCATCGAGCTGTACGCCGTGCGGCAGGCGCACCGCGATAAAATAGTAGCTGCTATCGCCGGTTTCGGCCCGCAGTTCGTTAATGGCGATCTGGCACAGTTTACCTGTCAGGGTAGAGTCCTGACCGCCGCTGATGCCCAGCACCAGCGATTTCAGGAACGGATACGTTTTTAGATAGGATTTGAGAAATTCAACGCTGGTGCGAATTTCTGCCTGAGCATCAATAGTGGGCTTGACGCCCAGCGCCGCGATAATGTCCTGTTGCAGAGCCATTTACTTCTCCTCATTTTCAACGCCTACTGGTGGCGACCGTGTGCAATTTATCTGTTTAAGCTAACGCGCCCGGGGCGAAACCACAACAATCAATACACAACAATCAATACGTTACTGTCTGCACCGGGTCTGATGAGTTATGGTCATTTTTGGTGTATGGGGATTTGAAGAAGGTGGCGTATCTGTAGTGGCACACTGATACAGGCCACCTGATCGGAAGGTGATATTCTCACCTTCCCAACACCACAGGTGACCCAATGGCTAAACATTTCACGCCGGAATTTAAGCTCGAAGCGGCGAAGTTAGTTGTCGACCACGGCTATACCTGTCGCTACCGATGTAAATCTGACCCACCCAGGGTAAAAATGGCAGTTTTAAGGCACTGCCAATGATGACATTGGAGACCAGAGTGGAGATGAGTGTTTTACACCGTCAGGGCATGTCGATACGCGCCATCGCGCGCCAGCTTTCATGCTCTCGTGAGACCGTTCGCAGATATATCCGTAGCCCGCTGCCCGTAGCGGATATCCGCTACAAGCCACGCGCACCCAGACCCTGCAAGCTTGACCCGTTCAAGCCCTATATCC
>NZ_MAYS01000202.1 GCF_001756855.1 Candidatus Erwinia dacicola
TGTGAGAATTTCCCAGCAGTTGATCCGCCCGCTTTATTTTATTTTTAACGGATGCTGTTCCTGTCAAATGACGTCCGATACTGGTAAGAGTGAGAGAGGCACCATTTATGACAGCACTGGTTGCATCAATCAGTGATTTCTGGCGGTAAAGATGCAGAGGCTCCAGTACACTTTTAAAGAATTTTTGGCATAATACACGGGCAGGCATAGCGGTGATTTCCTTGAAATTGTTAGCGCAATCAGTTAGATCACATCACGCTATGCCTGTCTTGTTTTCTGGGGATTCATCAGGGGTAGCCCCCGTCTCCGCCAGCTTATCGATCTGTTGTTGGACGGTATCGGTGGCAATCTGTTGCTGCGCCATCAGCGCTCAGTTACCCAACAGCAGCGGAATGCCGTCAAGTATGCCACTGACGCCCTGACCCGGTATTGTACGAAATTGCGCAATTTCTGGCAGGGGGCTAAGGCCCGCACGCGCGACGATTGCCTGCGCCAGCGGATGGCCGGAACCCTGCTCCAGCGCGGCAGCTTGGCGTAATACCGACGGCTCATCGGCCCCGTCAAACAACTGAATCTCAACCACGCGCGGCTTGCCCTCGGTCAGAGTGCCAGTTTTATCGAACACCAGCATGCTGAGGGTACTGGCACGCTGCAGCGCATCGGCATCGCGCACCAGCACGCCAAACTCGGCGGCGCGCCCGAAGCCGGCAATAATCGCCACTGGGGTGGCCAAACCGAGCGCGCAGGGGCAGGCGATGATCAGCACGGTGGTGGCGATTACCAGCGTGTAAACGATTTGCGGGGCGGGGCCGAACAGATACCAGACGGAGGCGATCAGCAGCGCAATCACCACCACGGTGGGAACAAAGATCGCAGAGATCTTATCCACCAGCTGGCCGATCGCCGGCTTGCTGCTCTGCGCTTGACGCACCAGCTGGATAATGCGCGACAGGGTGGTGTTTTTACCAATCGCATCGGCACGCAACAGCACGCTGCCATCTTGCATTACCGTTCCGGCATGCAGCGTATCGCCTGCTAATTTCCGCTGCGGGACAGCTTCCCCGGTCAGCATTGCCTCGTCCAGCTAAGCTTCGCCTTGGATAATCGTGCCATCAACCGGCACGCGATCGCCGGTGTTGACCCGCAGCGTCTCCCCAGCGTCACTGCGCTGAGCGCCGCCGACTGCTCGCCATGGTCAGTAACCACACGCGCAGTCGGCGGCGTCAGATCCAGCAGCTTTTCCAGCGCCTGCGACGAGAGCTGGCGCGCGCGCTGCTCCAGCATATGCCCGAGGTTAATCAGGCTGATGATCATCGCGCTGGCTTCATAGTAGAGGTGGCGGGCGCGGCCATTGGAAACATATCGGGCCACAGGTTGACCACTATTGAGTAGAGCCAGGCCGCCGCGGTGCCGAGCGCCACCAAGGTATCCATCGTTGCCGTGCGGTTGCGCAGGCTTTTCCACGCGCTGCGGTAGAAATGCCCACCAGCAAGCGCCATCACCAGCGACGTCAGTACGCCAACCACCAGCCACCCGCTGCGGTTGGCAGCGCTCAGCATCATATTGTCGCCGTTTACACCCCACAGCATCAGCGGAATACCGAGCGCCAGCGCCGCCTGCCAGCGAAAACGCTGCACCGCAGCTTGGACGCTCTGCTGCTGTTTTTCCCGCCGCTTAACGTCATCTTCGATAATTTCTGCGCCATAACCAGCACGCGTCACCCCCTCAATCAGGGATTGCGGCTGCGCCGAACCCAGTACCAGCGCGCTGCACTCAGCCAAGTTTACCCGCACTTGGCTAACGCCGTCCACCTCTGCAGCGCATGCTGTACGCGGCTGACGCAACTAGCGCAGCTCATGCCGTCAATCAGCAGGTGAAAACTATCTGCCGGAAACGTGGCATCATCCGCTGTCAGCGCTTCCGGCTGAGTTTCTGAGTCTGTCAGCGGATCAGCCTTTGGGTGTGAATTGTCCAGCGCTACGCAGGCATGATAGCCCGCATACTCAATCGTGGCGATCAGCTGGCTAGCACTGGTCTCGCCGGAAATTCGTGCGGAATCAATGCTGACTTCCGCCAGTTCAACATCTGGGCGTTTTTCCAGCGTCTCTTTCACCCGCATCACGCAGTGCCCGCAGGTCAGAGCGTCGAGAGCCAATAAGGTTACTCGCGACATACCATCACTCCTGTTAATCCGGTTTGACCCGGAACTGCTTTTGCATTAGTTATGGAGGTCAAACCTTCCATCAATGGGAAGGTCAAGTGTTTAAATAGCTGATTGAAAGGGATTTTTAAAATCAGCGTCCACATAGCGTCCACACTTCGACAAAAGTGTCTACATAACAAAGAGTAGGCCCGCATTCGGCGGGCCTTTTTTATGGGTAAAAAAGACCAGCCCGCTGGCTGGTCTTTGATGATTTTACTCTTACTCCCTGCGCTCTCGTACTGACCTGATAAACGCATAGTGACATTTGTCGCAACGCTCGACATCAAGCGGGAATAGTCTCTCCAGAAGCGAACGCCGGACGTTGCAGTCTTGGCAAAATTTTAAACCCAATACTTTCATGGTGTTGGCCTGTCGTTATTTTTGCGATAACCCTATGGCCTGTATTGTCATTCGTCCAATTGCTTTTGTAGATCAATTATCAGTAATTGATCGTCGCTATCGATCAGACGAAGCGGCAAAAGGCGCAAACCACATACGTATTTTGCTAGCGCAGCGACGGCCAGCAATCGCAGATCCTTTCGCCTGCATAGCGCGGTATTTTGCAAAAATAAAAATACGCGCCATGACTGGCAATGCCTTGCGCCGCAAGGCTTTCAGAGCATTCAGGGGAAATAATCCAAACGACCGGAACGCATATTTGATCGTGACGGAAAGTAAACGATCCTTTTAAAAACATCATGTTAACCAATCGGTTAGGCGCGACGGGCGCGCTAACTTTTGCGAAGTGCTGCAAATCCTTGCGCGGCGTGCAATAGCCAGCAGACCGCACAAGCCTAGCGGCGGCGCGGGCTGGCGGATTGCTTTGCGCAAAAATTCTTTTGCAAAATTTTTATGATCCAAATACCGCAGGCGGGTGCGGTGTAGCGCCGTTTCCGTCTCGGATCCGCTTCCGTCTGCACTCTGTCTCTTCGTCTCTGGGGCGTGGTTAAACGAACGCAAAAAAGGCCGAACGGTGTCGGCCTTATGTTTCTGCGCTTACTGTGGGGCGTTCTGTGGCGTCTGGTGACGTGATGGTTTTCGCGTGTGTTATGTCAGGCAATCAGGGGGCTGTATTTTGCCTTCAAAGCGTTTGTTTTCTCGGCAGTTCCGGTGAACTGTGATGCCTGCCCGCTGGTCCCGGTGTGGGGTGGGTGTGGCTGGCGCATATCTGCGCCAGTTCGCGCACTACGTCCAGCGTGTCGGGGTCGAGTCCGTCAAGGTGGTGTAAATTCAGATCCAGCCTTCCGGTCCGGTAATATGTCTGTTAAGCGCTGAGTGGCAGCGCCTCGATCACATCGTTTTCAGCGGTCTGCTCTATCTCCGCCATGCTGTGCTGCGGCAGGTAGCGGTTCTGCAACAGCCATTCTTCGTTCTGCTCCGTCAGCACCGCACCCAGAAGCCGGGTTATGCTCTCTTCGTTGGGGAAGATACCCACCACGTCGGAACGCCGCTTCACCTCTTTATTCAGGCGCTCCAGCGTGTTCGTGGAGTGGATTTTCACCCGGTGCGCTCCCGGGAACCCGAAGTACGCCAGCACCTCCGCCTCCGCCTCGTCCATCATCTCCGTGACGGTAGAGTCTTAGGACGTGGTGTAAATTTGGAAGGATGG
>NZ_MAYS01000203.1 GCF_001756855.1 Candidatus Erwinia dacicola
CCGCCTCCGGCCTCGTCGCCTGCCATTTCTTCCGAGGCGGTGAATCAGCTTTCCAGCGTGTTGCTCCAGCAGCGCAGCCAGATTGAAACGCTCACGCAGCAGGTTCAGCAGCTTGGGAACAGGGTTGCGCAGCAGCAAGGGCAGATCAGCCAGCTAGAGCAGCGGCTGGCGTTGTCTGCCGTGACAGCAACCTCACCTGCTGCGCCCGCTCAGCGCGGTTATCTGAACAGTACGCTGATTTCGAATATGAAAATTAACGATATTCAGCCGGATCTGGTCTGGGTGCGTTATGGCGGCAAGGTGTACGCCTTGCAGGTCGGCGATTCTCTTGGCGGGACGAAAGTGGTGCAGATTGATATGCATAACCGCGTCGTCGTCACCACCAATGGCCTGATACGGTGAACCTATGGACTTAGAGAAAGTTCTCGCAGCCTTAGCCGATGGCCTGAAACCGATGATGTATCTCATTTTTGCCATTGCCGGACTGGTCGGCGTGGTGAAAGTGGGTGAAATGCTGTTGCAGGTCAAAAATCAGGCCAAACACGGGCGCAGCCCGAACCTGACATCCGCAGCCGTGGGCATAGTGTTCTGTGTGTTCATCATCGCGCTGCCGAATTTTATCAATATCAGCGGGGCGACGCTTGGCTACGGGTCAATGACCTACGGCGTTACTCCGGTGGTGTCGGAAGGTGTCTGGGGGATGGGGGCAAAAAGTGTCAATAACATCATCGCACTGGTTCGGGTTCTTGGGGTTTATTTTGTCTACAGCGGGCTGGTGAAAATTGCCAACTCGAATCTGGATGGCCACACCAAAATATCGAGTGTGGAAATGCGAGGCAGCGGGATTGTCAGCGTCATTTGTGGCGTGCTGATGGTCTTTCTGCCGGAAGTGCTTGAAGGTGGACAGCAAACGTTGGGTTTAATCTGGTAAATAAGGAAAATGGCACATGTTGATGAATACACTGTACAAAATGAAAATCTGGGCTGATAACGCGAAATACCGTTTTCTGGCGGCCATGATGCTGATGCTGGGGAACCTTCCGGGCGCTCACGCCGCAGGGTGGTTCGATACCTTCAATGAAATCGGGCAGGGGATGCAGCAGGCGAGAAAGCCCGCCATGCTGATCTTCGGCACAATCGGCGTGGTGCTGGCTGGGATGGGGCTAATCATCATCAAGAACGTCAACGACCCGAAAAAGCAGCAGCAGAATCACGGTCGTGGCGTGATGTCGGGCGTGATTTACATCTTCATTGGCGTATGCCTGATTGCGCTGGCCGTTATCATCAAACGTACCGGTGATACTGCGAACATTCAGACCGAAATCTGATTCAGCCCGCCGTCCGGTTCCTGCCGGACGGCAATACTTCTGGAGAAGGAAAACCGCATGAAACCCATTA
>NZ_MAYS01000204.1 GCF_001756855.1 Candidatus Erwinia dacicola
ACCCTGGGTGGGTCAGATTTACATCGGCAGGTGGGCCAGTTTTACATCGGTAGCGACAGCCTCTGCGGCCTTAACGTAGGTATAGCCGTGGTCGACAACTAACTTCGCCGCTTCGAGCTTAAATTCTAGCGTGAAATGTTTAGCCATTGGGTCACCTGTGGTGTCGGGAAGGTGAGAATATCACCTTCCGATCAGGTGGCCAGTATCAGTGTGCCACTACAGTATAGCAGGTTTGTGAGCGGCAGGAAGCAACTATGACTCATATTGGTGCACAACTTGCACGAAAAGGGATTCAGCACCAACATTTGCACTTAATCAGTGCAATCCTTTGGCGCTATGCACCTTGCCAGCGCGTAAACAGATCTTCGTCCAGCTCGACATCAAACTGGTCGAGTACGCGGTTTACCGTCTGGTCAACGATGTCCATCATGCCCTGTGGACGATGATAAAAAGCCGGCACCGGCGGCATTATAATCGCCCCCAGTTCAGCGGCGGTGGTCATCATGCGCAAATGGCCGAGGTGCAGCGGGGTCTCACGCACGCACAGCACCAGACGACGGCGCTCTTTCAGCACCACATCCGCCGCACGCATCAGCAGGCCGTCGCTGTAGCTGTAAACAATTCCTGAAAGGGTTTTCATTGAGCAAGGCAGAATAGCCATGCCTTCGGTTTTGTATGAGCCGGAAGAGATACTGGCGGCGATATCACGCACGTCATGCACCACATCGGCCAGCGCCTGAATCTCGCGCATGGTGTAATCACTCTCCAGCGCTAGCGTTTGACGCGCGACTTGGCTTATTATCAGATGGGTCTCTACCCCGCTCACCTGCTGCAAAACTTGCAGCGTGCGGATGCCGTAAATCACCCCACTGGCACCAGAAATACCAATAATGAGTCGCTTCATACAAAATCCTTAAAAAATGGACCGGAATCACTTCCGGCTTATCTTAGCGTATTTACCTAAGCTTAGCCTTCATTATGCATTTCCAAGTTCTCAACTTCGTTCTGACGTTGCATCGCCTTCGCATCGTTAGAACGCAGCGACTGCAGATACTCTAGGTACTGTTGGTCGACGTCTTTGGTGACGTAGATACCGTCAAATACTGAGCATTCAAACTGGGCAATATCCGGGTTCTCTTCACGCACCGCTTCGATCAGGTCGTTCAGATCCTGGAAGATCAGCGCATCAGCACCAATCAGTTGGCGGATTTCTTCCACTTCACGCCCGTGAGCAATCAGCTCAGTGGCGCTTGGCATATCAATACCGTAAACGTTCGGAAAGCGAATTTCCGGTGCCGCAGAAGCGAGGTAAACTTTTTTCGCCCCGGCTTCACGCGCCATCTCGATGATCTGTTCACAGGTGGTGCCGCGCACGATGGAGTCATCCACCAGCAGCACGTTTTTACCGCGGAACTCAGCACGGTTAGCGTTCAGCTTGCGGCGAACCGCGCCGCGGCGCAGGTGCTGGCCCGGCATGATAAAGGTGCGGCCAACGTAGCGGTTTTTCACAAAGCCCTGACGGTATGGTTTATCGAGAATACGCGCCATCTCCAGCGCGATATCGCAGGAGGTTTCTGGAATGGGGATAACCACATCGATGTCGAGATCTTCCCACTCGCGGGCGATTTTCGCCCCCAGTTTGGTGCCCATAAGCACGCGGGCGCTGTACACGGAGATCTTATCAAGGAAAGAGTCCGGGCGCGCAAAGTAGACATATTCGAACAGGCATGGGTTGTATTTCGGGTTCTCCGCGCACTGACGGGTGGACAGCTGGCCTTTTTCGGTAACGTACACTGCTTCGCCAGGTGCCACATCGCGCAGGAACTCAAAGCCCAAAGTATCCAGTGCCACGCTTTCGGAAGCGACCATATACTCGGTGCGGCCATCGACCATACCGCGTTTACCAATCACCAATGGGCGGATGCCGTTCGGGTCACGGAATGCCACTAGGCCATGACCAATGATCATCGCCACGCAGGCATAAGCTCCGCGCACTTTCAGGTGTACGGCAGCAATAGCGGAGAAGATGTTTTCGGCTTCCAATGGGTAGTGTTGAAAACGGTCCACTTCCTGCGCAAAGATGTTCAGCAGAATTTCGGAATCCGACGTTGTATTCACATGACGGCGGCCAATTTCGAACAATGCCTTGCGCAGCTCTTGGGCGTTGGTCAGATTGCCGTTGTGGGCAAGGGTAATACCGTAAGGGGAGTTCACATAGAAAGGCTGGGCTTCAGAAGCACTGGAGCTTCCTGCCGTTGGGTAGCGCACGTGGCCGATACCCATATTGCCCTGCATACGCTGCATGTGACGGGCTTCAAATACATCGCTGACTAGGCCGTTTGCTTTACGCAGACGGAAGCAATTCAATGCATCAATGGTAACGATGCCTGCGGCATCCTGCCCACGGTGTTGAAGCACCGTTAACGCATCATAAATCGACTGGTTGACCGGCATGAATCCGATGATCCCGACAATACCGCACATAGTGACATTTCCTTATAAGCCGCGACCCCAATGCGATTACTGGGGCAAAAAACTCGACGTGCTTTTCAGGTAATCAAAAAACCACCTGATAATGTAACTGAACTGGGGAATAAGCTGAGACTGCTGCCAGTCCGGGCTTTTGGAAAAACCGGTGAATGTATCGAGGAAGAACACCATCGCTGAAACAATCAGCACACCACGTAATGCCCCGAAACAGACTCCCAGTATTCTGTCGGTACCCGACAGGCCGGTTTTTTCAACCAGCGACCCGATCACATAGTTGACGATTGCCCCGACAATCAGCGTGGCAATAAACAACACCGCAATGGCAATTCCATTTCGAACTAGTTCGTCTTCAAATCCTGCAAACCAGACGGCAAGGAAGGAGTAGTAATGACTGACGACAAAAAATACGCAACCCCAAGTGACGAAAGAAAGAGCTTCCCGAATAAACCCACGGATCAGGCTGACAAGAGCCGAAAAACCAACAACCGCGATAATGACGTAATCTATCCGGACCATGAACTCTTCCAGTGACAATGCCCTTGAATCCAGCCATCCAGCTCGTTTGGGGCGAATTCTAACAGAAAAAGAAAACGTTTGCGTAGGGTTTCCCCACGTCGATTTAAATAATCGCCGACGTGGAAAAAATCCATAGACGCGCCACGATTTCGGCCGTCAGCACGCCTCAACGCAATACCCTGATTTGCCAGTATCAATCCGAATTAACGCTCGGAACGACAGCGCTGCCGTTCCGGGCGTTAATTCGGAATGAAACAATTAATACCCTAAATAATTCGAGTCCCCTCCTAGGACCTACTTTGGGTGCAGGAAGGCGGCAAACCCGCGAATCCCCAAGAGCATAGACCACTATGTGACTGGAATTAACAGGGGCAACTAACGCATCTGCAGCAAAAGTATGACGGGTATTAGCGAGCGCTGTAAGGCTTCACCACTCCCCGAGGCAGGAGATACTCTGCAGCTGGCTGGCTGACACCTGCATTTTAGCCTTCGATGCATCCGGGCCGACGTAAATACGGGTGATCTGCCCCTGAACCGGCGTTGAAAGCACGGTAAAGGTGCGATGGCCCGACAAACTTAGCTGGGCGACAATCTCATTCACCTTAGCGGCATTTTTCAGCGCGCCGAGCTGAACAACATAGGCCTGACCGCTTGGTGCGGTTTCAGCTGTCGGTGCTTCTTCCTTCGGCTGCGTTCTCTCGATTGGCTTCTCGACCGGTTTTTCTACCGCTTTCGGCTTCACAACTGGCTTCGATTTCGCCAGCGGTTTCTCCACCACTTTCGGCAGCTGCTGCTGCACTGGCGGCGGCGTGACGACGGTCGGCTGATTGCGCTACTGCGGCACGGTGGAACCACTGTCCGCCTGTGAGGTGCTTTCACTGCTGCCCGGTGCCGTGGCACCTGCCCCTTACGGCGGCTGAGCGGGCAACGACTGCGTGACAGGCGGAACGAGATCCGTTTCCTGCGGATCTTCCGGTTTCGGCACCAGCGGGATTGCGGCAAACTCTTCTTTATAGTGTTTTTTCTTACCATCGAGCACGCCGGGCAGCACGATCACACTCAGCGTGACAATGATGATGGTTCCGACTAAACGGTTCTGAAACTTACTGGCCACTGCCGTTCTCCGTTTCCATGACCTGCGCGACGGTATGGAATGAACCACACACCAGCACAATATCCTGTTCTGCAGCTTGCTGCAGCGCCTGCTGATACGCCGCCGTCACCGAAGTGAAAACATGTGCGCCATCCAGATACGCCATCAGCTGCTCCGCGCTGGCACCGCGCGGGCAGTCAAGCGGCGCACAGTACCAGGCATCAACCTGGGGACGTAGACAGGCCAGCGTACCGGCAATATCTTTGCCGTGCAGCATACCGACCACCACATGAACTTTCCCGGCGTGCGGTAATTCCTCCAGTCGGCTAGCCAGATACGCCGCCGCATGGGGATTGTGCGCCACATCGAGGATCACCCGCGGTGACTCTGACACCGTCTGAAAACGGCCCAGTAAAATGGTCTGATGCAGATGCATGCGGATCACCGTTTCATCGACCTTCAGCCCGGAGGCGCGCAGCGCAGCCAGCGCGGTGGCGGCATTGGGCAACGGCACCTGCGGCAGAGGTAAATGGTCAACGCGGCCTTGGGCATCCTGGAAAGACCAGCCTTGTGCGGTTGCCTGATATGACCAGTCACGATCGCGCTGGCTCAGCAGTGCGCCCATCCCGGCAGCCACATCAGCGATGGTATGCGGCATATCTGGTTCGCCGACGATGGCCGGTTTGCCGCCACGGAACACGCCCGCTTTTTCGCGGCCAATGCATTCACGGTCCGGCCCCAGCCAGTCGGTGTGATCCAGCGCAATACTGGTGATCACTGCGACATCAGCATCCACGATATTGGTGGCGTCAAGGCGCCCGCCGAGGCCAACTTCGAGGATCGCGACGTCCAGCTGCACCTGCTTAAACAGCCAGAGCGCCGACAGGGTACCGTATTCAAAATAGGTTAACGAGGTTGCGCCACGCCCGGCTTCAATTGCCGCAAACGAAGCGGTGTGCGCTGACTCGGCTAGCTCTGCCCCCTGAATGCGCACGCGCTCGGTGTAGCGCACCAAGTGCGGGGAGCTGTAAACGCCCACGCGAAAGCCTGCAGCCATCAGCACAGTTTCCAGAGTTCGGCAGGTGCTGCCTTTACCGTTGGTACCGGCAACGGTGAAGACCATGGGGGCAGGTTTGAGCAGGTCGAGCGAGGTGGCAACGCGCTCGACACGATCCAGCCCAAGTTCGATAGCCTGAGAGTGTAAATGCTCAAGATAATAAAGCCAAGTAGCAAGGGGCGACGTGGCTTGAGGAAGATTATCCATGTGTCCCGTTCACAAAGTTACGGTTCATTGGTGAAAGGAACCTGCGGCCCCTTTCTCATCATCGATCAGACCTCGAGGCTCTGTGGAACAGCAGAGGCTTCAGTGATCACTTCTTCCTGCGGTGCAGGCAGATTCATGAACTTAGCCAGCAGGCTGGCCAGCTTGAAGCGCATCACCGGACGGCGCACGATCATGTCGACCGCACCCTTCTCGATCAGGAACTCACTGCGCTGGAAGCCCGGCGGCAATTTTTCACGCACGGTCTGCTCAATCACGCGTGGGCCGGCAAAGCCGATCAGCGCTTTCGGTTCAGCGATGTTGAGGTCGCCCAGCATCGCGAAGCTGGCAGAAACCCCGCCCATGGTCGGGTCAGTCAGCACGGAAATATACGGCAAACCACGCTCCTGCATCTTCGCCAAGGCCGCACTGGTTTTCGCCATCTGCATCAGCGACATCAGCGCTTCCTGCATACGCGCACCGCCTGAGGCAGAGAAACAGATCATCGGGCAACCATCTTCCAGCGCCTGCTCAACGGCACGCACAAATCGCGCTCCGACCACAGAACCCATCGAGCCGGCCATAAAGGAAAACTCAAACGCGGCAGCCACAACCGGCATCCCGTGCAGGGTGCCTTTGATTACGATCAGCGCGTCTTTTTCGTCGGTCTCTTTTTGAGCGGCGATTAAGCGATCTTTGTATTTTCTTGAATCTTTGAACTTGAGCAGATCTTTGGGTTCCAGTTCGCTGCCCAGTTCAGTCATTGAACCTTCGTCCAGCACGCTGTGCAGACGGTCACGACCATGCATACGCATGTGGTGGTCGCATTTCGGGCAGACTTCGAGATTGCGCTCCAACTCGGCACGGTAAAGAACCTGCCCGCAGCTGTCACACTTGGTCCAAACCCCTTCAGGAATGCTTGCTTTACGCGATGGGGCGGTTGTGCTCTTATTGAGAATTCGTTCAATCCAGCTCATTGATGACCTTTCCGTTTGAACCTAGCACTTCTCTTGGGAAGTACCAGTTTTTCTTTTCTACGTTGCCACGCCGGGCGGCAACGCAAACCATAAATTGTCGCTTATTAAACCATAACCACCCGTCACTGTGGATAAAAATCTGGTATGGGGGTGACAGATCTGATGATTTTTCTTGTTACTGTTTTTGTTGACGTACCGCACGGCGATGACGCCATACTTCGATAACACCCGGCATAATGGACAGCAGGATAATCAACAAAATCAATAATTTAAGGTTATCCTGCACCGCAGGCAGGTTTCCGAAGAAGTAACCCGCATAGATAAACAGCAGCATCCACAGTAGCCCGCCCGCGACGTTGTACAGCGCAAAATGACGATAGGACATTTTGCCCATTCCAGCCACGAATGGCGCGAAAGTACGCACGATCGGCATGAAGCGTGCCAGAATAATCGTTTTGCCGCCGTGGCGCTCGTAAAATTCATGGGTTTTATTGAGATAGCTGCGACGGAAGATTTTTGAGTTCGGGTTGCTGAACAGCTTATCGCCAAACAATCTGCCAATCGTGTAGTTAACCGCATCGCCGAGAATAGCCGCCACCGCCATCAGCGCCACCGTGATGTGCACGTTCAGCTCATTGTCAGGCAGTGCGGCCAGCGCACCGGCAACAAACAGCAGGGAATCCCCCGGCAGGAACGGTGTCACCACCAGCCCGGTTTCGCAGAACAGGATAAGGAACAGAATGGCGTCAATCCAGATACCATACTGTGCCACCAGCTCCGCAAGGTGGACGTCGATATGCAGAATGAAGTCGACAACAAAACGAATCAATTCCATACAGGCTTCCTTTAATACTCCAAGTCAGGGTTAATCCCCAAGGAACAGTGGTCCCATCTGTGGACGGGGTAATTCAAAGCATGCGGGATAATCCACTGCGACCAGATAAAGACCTTCGGCACGCGCGGTTGCCGCTGCCAGCGTTCTATCTTTCGCCGCTAGTAGCTCAGCCATCCAGCCTTCATGCTGATTCCCGCAGCCAATTTCCATCAAGCTGCCCACGATATTGCGTGCCATATGGTGCACAAAAGCGTTAGCTTTAATATCCACCACCACGTAAGCGCCAACCCGGCTGACGTTGAGGTGCATCACATAGCGCATCGGCGTGCGTGACTGGCACTGCAAGGCGCGAAACGAGGTGAAGTCGTTCTCGCCCAGCAGGCACTGCCCGGCATGTTGCATCTTTTCGACATCCAGCGGATGGTAGAAGTGTGTGATACCCCCCGACAGGATCGCCGGGCGCAGACGCTGGTTGTAGATCACGTAGCGGTAACGGCGCGCTGTGGCGCTGAAGCGGGCGTGAAAATCGTCCGCTACCGTTTTAACCCAGCGCACCGCAATATCTGCCGGTAAATTGGCGTTAGCACCCAGCGTCCAAGCAGCATCTTTACGCTGAGCGCGGGTCTCGAAATGCACCACCTGCCCGGTCCCGTGGACCCCGGCATCGGTGCGCCCGGCGCAGAACACCACCACCGGATGATCGGCCACTTTCGTCAGAGCCTTCTCTAGCTTTTCCTGCACGCTGCGAACTTCGTTCTGTTTTTGCCAGCCGTAATAGCGGCTGCCGTCATATTCAATGCCCAGCGCCAGCTTGGTCAGCGGCTGTGGCACAGTGCTGTCGGACATCAGTACAGATACTCCTGCACCAGTTTCTCAGCGGTTTTGATCGCCATCAGCGCGCAGCTAAAGCGTACGTTATCGGCCACCGACCAGAACTGTAACAGTTCGGCAATACCGTAATCGTTGCGCACGCAGCCAATGCTGAGATGCGCGCTGCCAGAGGCATCACCAACCTGAGTCGGGAAATTATCTTCATCGGTCAGGTTGATATCTTCCGCCTGCTGCAGCGCTTCACGCGCTTCTTCAGCCGAGACCGGATGCAGGTTTTCAATCTGCACAATCTGCGTGTTACCGTAGAACACTGGTGCCTGCACGGTGCTAACCGCGATAGGCAAACCGTCGTCCTGCAGCACTTTCGCACCTGATCCACCAAGCGGCACTCCTGCGACACGCTGCCTTCCGCATCGGTGACCAGCGGCAGCATGTTGAACGCCAGCTGGCGGCCAAAATACCCCTCTTCCGCTTGCCAGCGCGTATAACTCACCAACCGGGAACTGGTGTTCCGCCAGCAATTCCAGTAAAGCTGCCCCTACTGCGCCTGTCGCACCTAAGAGCGCGATATTCCAGCCGTCAGACATGGTGGTTTACTCCAGACAATGACACAAAAGTAGAAGGCGATGATTTCATCGCCTTAAGATTCAGAAAAATCCCGTGATGAAACGGAAATTTTAAATTGGATGACTTAATAAAGACTTAATGGCTAATGGCGTTGAAGCCCAGCCTGTTCAGCAGCGCTGCAGCCTCGGCGTTATCACATTCGACCTGCAGTGAAGACCACTCGCGGCGCTCCTGATAATTCTTACGCAGGCGGTCGAATTCACCGGGTATCGCAGCGACGTGGCACAGCGGTGCATAATCGCGGCGCAGATCATACACCAGATGCACCAGACGTTTCAGCGTTGCCTGATCGAGCGAGCCATGTAGCGTGATGCGGCTAAATTCCGGCGCGGGCAACAGCGTATCCAGCGCCACCTGCTGCGGCTGTCCAATAAACTGCGTCCAGGCTTCAAAGACCTGCGTGGTGCCGCGTGCTTTGCCTTCCAGCGTATAACCGGCAATGTGGGCAGTGGCAATATCCACTTTATCCAGCAACGGCAACGACAGTTCAGGCTCCGACTCCCAGACGTCGAGTACCACGCTCAGGTCATCGCGCTGCCCCAGCACGTTCAGCAGCGCCGCGTTATCCACCACCGGGCCACGGCAGGCATTGATCAAAATAGTATTCGGCTTCAGCGCCAGCAGCAGGGCTGCATCGGCCATATGCAGGGTCTGATAGGGCCCCTGTTTGAACAGCGGAGTATGGAAGGTCAGGATATCGGCCTGCTCTACCAGCTCAGAGAGCGCAAGAAAATCACCTTCATCACCACGATCGGCGCGCGGTGGATCGCACAGCAGGGTACGGATGCCCAGCGCTGCCAGCCGCGCCTGTAAGCGACCACCAACATTGCCCACGCCGACGATACCCATGGTGCGGTCCGCCAGCTGGAAACCATCGCGCTCGGCTAGCAGCAGCAGTGCGGAGAAGACATATTCGACCACGGCGATGGCATTACAGCCGGGCGCTGAGGAGAACGCGATGCCCTGCTCGCCTAGGAACTCTTCGTCAATATGGTCGGTGCCCGCCGTGGCGGTGCCAACAAACTTTACTGGCTTGCCCTTCAGCAGTTCAGCATTCACTTTGGTTACCGAACGCACCATCAAACCATCCGCATCGTCCAGTTCGGCCTGCGGGATGGGGCGACCCGGCACTGCAACCACATCACCGGTACGGCTAAACAGTTCACGGGCGTACGGCATATTTTCATCAACGAGGATCCGGAGTTGTTTTTCTACATCAAACAAAATATATCCCTCTTACCATGGCCCAGTTTTTTCTAAAGATAGAATCATGAATAAAACCTATTAAAAACATGATGGTACACTGGTTTCCTAATTGGTGGCGCGAAAAAAACAACTTTTTCACGCCGCAGTGATAAAGCAGCTATGAGCAATCTAGACTTACTTGTCTGTGGTCAACCCGTGGACAGTAAGGCCACCGATCAGTGGGTTAAGCATCACTGCATCCTGAAGGTAATCAGGGACAAGGTGCGCATAAGTCATTGTCTGTGGATTTAACCCTATAAATCCAGACACCAGATCACTCTTAAGTTAACGACTCGCGCCGGCGACGATACTCACGTGGTGAGCGGTATTCCAGTGCACTGTGGGGATGCTTATCATTATAATGCTCGAAGACAACGGCAAGGTTCATAAGAGCCACCTTACGGTTTGGCTTCGGTATTACGCTGATATAGTCCCGTTCCATTGTCTTCACGAAGCTTTCCGCCATTTCGTTGCTCTGCGGGCTCCGCACCGCGGTTGTTCTCTGCTCCAGATTTAGTTGCCTGCTGAACGCTCTGGTTTCTTTCGCCGTATAACATGACCCGTTGTCGCTCAGGAACTCTATCGAGCAGATGATTATCGCGCATCACTCTGTAAACCCTTTTGGCATTCACTGTTTCTGCTCCCTCATCTTCGCTTTCCTTGTGCAGAAGCGCCCAGACCCTGCGGTATCCGTAGGTTGATAGTTCAGCGATGTGTTTCACTATCCGGGCTATAAGCACCTTATCGTCATGATACCGCTGACGACGTCTGTCCTGCCAGTCTGACGGTCGGTGAATACAGAGCGACAGCTGCGCACGCCATAGTTTTAAGACTACC
The DNA here is from genome assembly GCF_001756855.1 of Candidatus Erwinia dacicola. Lineage (GTDB taxonomy): Bacteria > Pseudomonadota > Gammaproteobacteria > Enterobacterales > Enterobacteriaceae > Erwinia > Erwinia dacicola. The sequence continues at coordinate 10,713 of NZ_MAYS01000204.1, forward strand.
TCTTATTTTAAGAGTATCTACCTGTCTGGATATTCAGGGGGCCAGTATCAGTGTGCCACTACAACCCGAACTCAAACAGAAACCTGGCCATTTTGAGATTGACACCATTTTTGGCAAAGACCAGAAGTCATTCCTGCTTACTCTCGTAGATAAGGCCCTAAAAACCGTCATCATTCGGAAGCTGTCCAATAAACGTGCAGAAACCGTGGTTGCCGCTTTCAGAAACATTGCAGCCAATACTTTATGCGAGTTTATTGCGCGGCCTTACCATTCCTAGGAGCGCGGTTTGAATGAGCATACCAACGGGCT
>NZ_MAYS01000205.1 GCF_001756855.1 Candidatus Erwinia dacicola
CTGTCAGGCTGCGGAGCAAGCGGGCGAAGAACGGCGGCTTGAGGGCGACGACGCTAGCGATGGTATTCAAGCTGCTCCAGTCAGCATAAAAGAACTGGAATCGACTTAAGAGTTTCGAGCTGTTGACTCTGGTGGTCAACAACCTGCCGTTCAAAGACGGCGAACAAGTGGAAGAGGAAGCATCAGACCGGAACGTTGCCTGTGATGGATACACCAGATTTGACAATAACTCTGGAAACAGCTCCCAGAGAGTATATCCACTACTACAATCACGAGCGGATCAGTTTAAGGTTACAAGGCCTCAGTCCTGTGGAATTTAGAACTCAGACCTTGCAAACCGCATGGGGAAACAGTCCAACTATCGAGGTTCAGTTCACTAGCACGGGCGGCTTTTTGCGAGAGGCTTACTATGCACCCACGTTATCAGCAGGCATTTACCACGTTGCCTACCCTGTTACAGAGCGCTTTGCAGCCGATATTATCCGCTGACGACTTTGCCGGATTTATCACTGCCAGCCAAGCACACCAATTAAAACAGCACTGTGGTTACAGCGACAGCGAGCTGGCTTTTGCCCTGCTGCCGCTGGCGGCAGCCTGCGCCGTGGCCACGCTGTCTGATTTTAAAGTGGGGGCGATTGCCCGCGGAGCCAGCGGTACGCTGTGGTTTGGTGCCAATATGGAATTTGCTGGGGCCACCATGCAGCAGACGGTGCATGCCGAGCAGAGCGCAGTTACCCATGCCTGGCTGCGCGGGGAAAGCATGCTGGTCTCAATAACCGTGAACTACACGCCGTGCGGCCACTGCCGCCAGTTTATGAACGAGCTGAACAGCGGCACGCTGCTGACGATTGAACTGCCCGGCCGCGCTGCCGCGCCGCTGGGCGACTATCTGCCGGACGCTTTCGGCCCGCGCGATCTCGCAATTACCACCCTGCTGATGGATGCCATCGACCACGGCATCTCTCCCTCGGGTGATGCGCTTGAGCAGGCCGCCCTGAATGCCGCCAACCGCAGCCATACCCCTTACAGCCAAGCTTACAGCGGCGTGGCGCTGGAGACGGCTGAGGGTGGCATCTTCGCCGGAAGCTACGCTGAAAATGCCGCCTTTAACCCCAGCCTGCCGCCGTTGCAGGGGGCACTGAACCTGCTGAACCTGGCAGGGCACAGCCTGAGTACAGTTCAGCGTGCAGTGCTGGCTGAATCCCCGCAGGCGAAGCTGAGCCAGCAGAATGCCACCGCCACCACCCTAGCCGCCCTCGGCTGCAGCAATCTCAACGTCGTTGCACTGGTTAAAGCGTAACAAAATTTCTGTTCGTTGAAAAAGATCGCAGCTTTTGTTATTACGTGTTAACAAAAGCGTAAGCGTAAAGCCAGCGCCGTATTTAGCCATTAAGCCAGTGCGGGTAACTTAGACGCCCACCTGTTACAGATGGACATCTAAGTATGGAAACCCAATCCTGGCGAAAAGAACGTAGCGCCCTTAC
>NZ_MAYS01000206.1 GCF_001756855.1 Candidatus Erwinia dacicola
TCTACGAAGCGCTCGAGATGACGCCGCGGAAAAAGCCGGAGAAGCCGGGATTCGCGGTGCTGATGAAGGGCTTCCTGGGTACCGACCCGTACCAGTGCATCCTGTGCAAGGGCCGACTGCGTTTTGCCGGCGCTGAGGCAGGAACGCAGGCGATGGCATGACTGTCGGAAAGGTTGCGTGGAATGGAGAAAAAGCGATGGTTGCGGATGCCTGAGCCGGATTAGTGTGCCTGAAAAATGGCTTTCCGGTCAAAAACACGACAAAAACTGCATTTTCATACTTAAACCTACGCACGAGCGCCGCATCAAAGGGATAGTTCGTTCTGACATTCATGGTTGGGCGCTCTCAGAAGAGGCGATTCAATCTCCTAACCATGAACACTGACTTAGTCATAACTTTTGGCGGTTCCTTATCTTCTCGGATGAGGGCTGTTTGGGCGCTTTCTGGGGTGATATGTGTTCTCATCTTCCACAGGAAAGCCACATTGACGCTGGAAGAGGCTGATATTCTTTCTGCGATCGGTAAGAGATAGCACCTATTCGGTAAATTAAAAACCCTGACATTTGATCAGTAGCCCACTCCGGGGGGATTTTTTACGACATTATATCGGCTTGAACTGGCTTTACTGTTGGTTGAGTTGTACAATTAAGCTGATATTGATTTGAGACAGCTTAAGGAGCCAACGATGATTACTTTGACCTTTTCCGATGTTCGTCAGAAATTTTCCAGTGTACTGGATACCGCCGTCAATCAGCCTGTGACGATTACCCGCCGTTCCGCGCCTGATATGGTGGTCATCACTGCGGAACAGTTTGCAGAGTTACAGCAGGCTAAATTTGATGCGTCTCTTGCCCGGGTGATGGGCAAGCCAAAGAATCAGGCCTTGTTCAGGGAACTTGCAGATAAATGATTTTTTTCTTATCTGTTGAGCAGGTCATAGCCATTCACGATTGTCAGTTGGAGTCTTATGGCGGGCTGGCAGGATACAGAGATATTGGTCTTGTTGAAGGAATGGTGGCCCGCGTTGAAAACCTTCATGCATACCAGGGTGAAAGTGATTTGTTTGTGCTGGCTGCGTCGCTGCTGCTTTCAATAGCTCGAGGGCATGGCTTCAATGATGCAAACAAAAGAACTTCCGTTGCATCAGCGATGGTATTTCTGGATATGAATAGCGCACCAATAATTCCGATAGAGGGTTTCGCTGACTTTGTGGTAGAAGCGGCGCAGGGAATTCATGATGTGCATACTGTAGCGCAAGAGCTGAAGAGGCTCATAAATTAGAACCTAGCCACTGTAACGATCAACCCAACCCGCTTCCTTGTTCTACCTTGATCCACCTTACTGGAAGACTCAAAGTT
>NZ_MAYS01000207.1 GCF_001756855.1 Candidatus Erwinia dacicola
CTCTGGCAGAAGAAGCGGGATCGCCGTCTATTTCGGTGATTTCAATCGGTACCGGACCTTGGTCGGTTTCTGCCAGGAAGCTCATGCCAACTTGCAGTTCGTCAACGCCCATGAATACGTCTTTCGGCACGCGTTGCACTAGCTCATCGTATTCGCCGTAGGCATCGTTTGATGCGATATTCACATCAAACTTGTCGCCAGCTTCACGATTTTCCAGCACCTTCTCGAGCCTAGAAATCAGGGAACCATGACCGGGCAGGTAGTCCAGCGGTGCGCTCACAGGCGATTCATCAACCAACACACCATCTTCTGTACGGGCTTGGTATGCTAGGCTGACCACGAAGTCTTTTGCTACTTTCATGATTACTCCTAACCGTTGAGAGCGTTGAGTTCTTAATTCGCTGGCTGTTATTATCAACGCTAAGGGCTCTAAGTGACTACGGTTGTATCGAATTTCAACTCAGCTGTACTGTACAGATTAAAAAACTGTGCAATTACGCTGCTCGGGATGAAAAATTCCGAGCACCTGCTCGTTGCTGCGCACCTGTTCGCGCGCCTTTTTGTCGGCTTCACGCATCTGATGACCGCATTTAACACACTTGACCACATCAATATTATTTTTACGCCACAGGGCGAGAGCGTCGCGAGTCTGGCACTTCGGGCAGATCGCGCCAGCGATAAAACGTTTACGCATAGTATTTTCCTAAATTAATCTGCCTCATCCCAACCGTCATACTGCCGCTTCTCGTGCTGCATTTCGGCCTGGAAGATATCTTCCAGCTCGCGCCGCGCCTCTTTCACTCTGGAAATCTGCTGGCTGTCGCTGTGATTCGGCATCAGCTCACGCAGCATGCGCATATCCAAGCGGCGGAAGTGCTGCTGCGCGCGGAACGCCTGATGCGGGTGCATCCCCAGCGTCATTAAGGTTTTGCGCCCCAGCTCCAGCGCACTGCTGAAAGTTTCACGGGAAAACTGCGACACGCCGGCCTGCAGCAGCTCGTGCGCCTCAACGCGGCCCCGGGTGCGCGCCAGAATTTGCAGATGTGGGAAATGGTGCTGGCAGAGATGAACAATCTCCATCCCATCTTCCGGGCCATTACAGGTTATCACGATCGACTTTGCGGTTTCTGCTCCGGCGGCATGCAATAGCTCCAGCTCGGTGGCATCCCCGTAATACACCTTGTAACCATATTTGCGCATCAGGCTGACCGCACTGATATCGCGTTCCAGCACCGTAATGCGTTTTTGGTTAGCCATCAGCAGGCGCGCTACCACCTGACCAAATCGACCGAAGCCGACCACGATCACCTGCGGTTTATCATCTTCAACAAACGGCTTCTCGGCAGAGTCATCCACTTCATTGAAGCGGCGTTCGAGGATTCTATCCACGCCCTGCATCAGCAGCGGCGTGGTCATCATCGACAGCGTCACCGTCACCAGCAGCATCTGGTCACTGCTGAACAGCTTCGCCGAAGAAGCAGCAGAGAACAGCACGAAGGCAAACTCGCCGCCTTGGCTGAGCACCGTGGAAAACTGCAGCCGTTCCGAGCTACGCAGGCCGTAGATGCGCGACAGCAAATACAGCACCGCCACCTTCACCGCGACCAGAATCACGACGCCGGCGAGGATCTCAATAATATTGCTATAGAGCACTCCGAGGTTAAGCGCCATGCCGACCGAAATAAAAAACAGCCCCAGCAGCAGGCCTTTAAACGGATCTATCGCGATTTCCAGCTCGTGGCGATATTCACTTTCCGCCAGCAGGATACCGGCAATAAAGGTGCCGAGTGCCATCGACAACCCGAGCGCATCCATAAACAGCGCCGAGCCAAGCACCAGCAGCAGCGCTGCGGCGGTAAACACTTCGCGCACGCCGGAAGCGGCAATAAAGCGGAATATCGGCCGCAGCAGATAGCACCCGCCGATCAACATGCCGCCAAAGGCCAGCACCTTCATGCCCACCTTCATCCAATCGGTATGACCGCTGTCGTCGCCGGACAGTAACGGCACCAGCGCCAGCGCCGGGATCACCATCAGGTCCTGGAACAGTAGCACCGAGAAACCGAGTTGCCCGGATTCGTTGTGGTTCATCCCTTTATCGCGCATCAGCTGTAAAGCCATCGAAGTGGATGACATCGCCAGCCCGATGCCGCCGATAGCGGTCGCCTGCCAGGAGAAATCGGTTAGCAGCAGCAGCAGGCCGCCGAGCACCGCTGCACTCAGGATCACCTGCGCCGCACCGACGCCAAATATTGAGCGCCGCAGCTCCCACAGTTTCGACAGTTTCAGTTCCAGACCGATGATAAACATCAGGAACACCACGCCGAGTTCGGAGAAGTGCAGGATCTCGTCAACGTCGCTGATAAAGCCCAGTCCCCAAGGACCAATGGCAATCCCCGCCAGCAGATAACCCAGCACCGCACCGATGCCGAGATGGGCCGCAATCGGCACCGCAATCACGGCCGCGAACAGATAAACAACACCGGCGGTCAGGAGGCTTTGTCCTTCCATCTAAACTCCTCCATGGGACAGCGGATTGGCGAGCCAGTCGCTATAAGCGTGGGCATAATTGTTCATCACGTCTCCAGACTGGCGGCGTGCCCAGTAGATAATCATCGGCATCAGCCAGTGCATGCTGCACATCTGCGCCGTCAGTTCGAACGTGCGCATAATGTCCGACATCGGGTAACGGTTCAGCCCCTCCTGATGGTAGGCAGCCTCCGGTTCACCGGTGGTGATCACGCTGCGCCAGTATTTTCCTTCCAGCACGTTACCGCCCACGCCGCTGGCAAAGTCGCGCGACAGCACACGATCCAGCCACTCTTTTAGCAGCGCCGGGCAGCTGTAAGTGTAAAGGGGATGCTGGAAAACAATGATTTGATGTTCACGCAGCAGCTGCTGTTCGTGGTGAATATCGATAAAAAAATCCGGATAGTGTGCATACAGGTCGTGGACCGTGACATTGTCCAGATCCCTTGCTGGTTGTAGCAAAATGCGATTGGCAATCGAATCCTGAGACTCCGGGTGGGCGTACAACAGCAAGACTTTAGGCGGCTGCGACATCATTCCTCTCCCAATCGTCGTCATGGCGGGTGATTTCCGCTACCATGCTCGACGCAACGGAACTATTTGATTCCAAAAACTGATTATGATGGCTCAATTTAACATACTCTGAACTTACGGCGCTTATGATTGTATTCTCTTCATTACAAATCCGTCGCGGTGTCCGCGTCCTGTTCGAAAACGCGACTGCAACCATTAAACCCGGCCAGAAAGTGAGCTTGGTGGGTAAAAATGGCTGTGGCAAATCGACCTTGCTGGCGCTGCTGAAAAACGAGATAAGCGCCGATGCGGGCAGTTTTAACTATCCAGGAAACTGGTCGCTGGCCAAGATCAATCAGGAGACCCCGGCGTTGGATGTTCCCGCTATAGAGTTATGTTATCGATGGCGATCGTGAATTTCGCCAGCTCGAAGCTCAGCTAGCACGCACCAACGAAATCAATGATAGCCACGCCATCGCCATGTTGCACGGCAAGCTCAATGCGGTACAGGCTTGGACTATTCAGTCCCGCGCCGCCAGCGTGCTGGACGACCTTGGATTTAGCCATGAATAGCTGCAGCGCCCGGTCAGCGACTTCTCGGGTGGCTGGCGCATGCGCCTTAACCTCGCTCAGGCGCTGATTTGCCGTTCCGACCTGCTGCTGCTCGATGAGCTAACCAACTACCTCGATCTCGATGCGGTGATCTGGCTGGAGCGCTGGCTGACTGAAAAGCTATACCAGCACGCTGATCCTGATCTCCCACGACCGCGACTTTCTCAATCCGGTGGTGGATAAAATCTTGCATATCGAACAGCAGTCGATTTTCGAGTACTCCGGCAACTACAGTTCGTTTGAAATCCAGCGCGCCACCAAGCTGTCGCAGCAGCAGTCGATGTTTGGAAACCAGCAGCTAAAAATCGAGCACCTGCAAAGCTTTATCGACCACTTTAAGGCCAAAGCCAGCAAGGCGAAGCAGGCGTAGAGTTGTATCAAAATGCTGGAGCGGATGGAGCTGATTGCCCCAGCGAACGTCGACACCCCCTTTACCTTTAGCTTCCGCGCACCTGAAAACTTGCCAAACCCACTGCTGAAGATGAAAAAAGTCAGCGCCGGTTATGGCAATCGTAAAATCCTTAACTGGATTTGACCCTATAAATCCAGACACCAGATCACTCTTAAGTTAACGACTCACGCCGGCGACGATACTCACGTGGTGAGCGGTATCCCAGTGCACTGTGGGGATGCTTATCATTATAATGCTCGAAGACAACGGCAAGGTTCATAAGAGCCACCTTACGGTTTGGCTTCGGTATTACGCTGATATAGTCCCGTTCCATTGTCTTCACGAAGCTTTCCGCCATTCCGTTGCTCTGCGGGCTCCGCACCGCGGTTGTTCTCTGCTCCAGATTTAGTTGCCTGCTGAACACTCTAGTTTCTTTCGCCGTATAACATGACCTGTTGTCGCTCAGGAACTCTATCGGCAAGTCAGGCAGTCGGTTGCCGAACCGCTTGCTGGCGCTGTTCATCATGCCGTCTTTTACGATATCACTGGTATAGCCTCCATTCGTGGCTATCCAGTCCAGCGCTTCCCGGTCGCAGCAGTCCAGAGTGAACGTGACCCGCAACTTATCGCCGTCATCGCAGTTGAACTCAAAGCCATCTGAGCACCATCGCTGGTCACTTTGCGCCACTGCCACTTTACCGTTATGAGAACGAGGCTCCGCTGCTGCCCCTTTTCTCTCCAGAAGCAGATGATTATCGCGCATCACTCTGTAAACCCTTTTGGCATTCACTGTTTCTGCTCCCTCATCTTCGCTTTCCTTGCGCAAAAGCGCCCAGACCCTACGGTATCCGTAGGATGATAGTTCAGCGATGTGTTTCACTATCCGGGCTATAAGCACCTTATCGTCATGATACCGCTGACGACGTCTATCCTGCCAGTATGACGGTCGGTGAATACAGAGCGACAGCTGCACACGCGACACATTAAGGCAACGGCTGATAAGCGTCAGTCCGTATCTCATAGGCGCTAACTTAAGTATTGCAGTCCAGCCCCTTGTGTGATTTAACAACCCAATGAATATTCACCACGATAACTGGTCAGCACTCCTGGCTTGTATTGGTAAACCAGAAGAACTGGATGCTTCGGCACGTAACGCCGGAGCCCTGATACGACGCCGCGAAATCCGCGACGCCGGAACTCTGTTACACCTGGGGCTGGCTTACGGCCCGGGAGGTATGTCACTACGGGAGGCTACTGCCTGGGCTCAGCTTCACGGTATTGCGGAATTATCCGACGTAGCCCTCATGAAACGTCTGCAAAATGCGGTTGACTGGTTCGCCATCCTTGCTGCACAAACACTGGCTGCCCGCGCCGGGTTCACGGGTTGTACAGGCTACAGGAAACTGCGTCTTATTGATGGAACTGCAATCGGTGCGCCCGGTGGCGGTAGCGTGCAATGGCGACTGCATATGGGATACGATCCTCATACCTGTCAGTTCACTGATTTTGAGCTAACTAGCAGCAGGGAAGCCGAACGGCTGGAGCGGTTTGCGCAGACAGCAGACGAGAGACGCATTGCTGACCGGGGTTTTGGTTCCCATCCTGAATGCATCCGCTCGCTTGCTGTTGGGGAAGCTGATTATATCGTACGGGTTCACTGGCGGGGACTGCGCTGGTTAACCCCGGAAGGAAAGCGCTTCGACATGAGCAAATGGATGCTCTGCGGACAAAGGACACTGAACTTGCAAAAACCTGGATATTTGCAAATCTGCTCGCGGCTTTCTTAATTGATGACATGATCTAGCTATCGCTGGCCTTTCCTCCCTGAAGTCACGACAGAAAAACGAAGGGAGGCGGATTCAAGTTTGAAGTGCAACGCTAAGCCGCCTGTTTTAGCTCTACAAAGACCACTGAAGGTTGCCGGAACCCAAGGCATTTCCGTGGCCTGCTATTCAGTGCTCCCTGGTACTTGCGGAGCTCGTCATCCGTCACTGCCGTCAGGTCAGTTCCTTTCGGGATAAACTGCCTCAACAACCCATTGGTGTTCTCGTTTAGCCCGCGCTGCCACGAGGCATATGGATGAGCGAAGTAGGTTTCCGCTTCCAACGCGTCAGCGACTTCCTTGTGCCGGGTAAACTCCCTGCCGTTGTCGAACGTGATTGTGTGACAGACGTCCTTATAGCCGCTCAGCATCGAGATAATAGCGGCGGCAACTTCGGCAGAGTCTTTAGAAAAAACCTTCTTCGTCAGATAAATACGGCTTTTACGTCCGACCAG
>NZ_MAYS01000208.1 GCF_001756855.1 Candidatus Erwinia dacicola
CAGATTCCTAACCATGAACTCAGATGCTGCCGCCTCTGGATCATTCACTGGACTGGCAACGAGCGCTGCACGCCAGAAGAATCCGGTCAGCGCCATGTTCAGGTTTCCACAATCTGAGCAGGCAAAGCGAATATCCGGACGACCGAGAGAGTCATGCACATGTCTGTTGATACAGAAGGTGTATTTCATGCAACACCCCCAACGATACGAAGGTGCTGACGCTGACGGGGAGTCAGGTATTTTGATGTATTGGCAAAGCGAACGAGTTCGCGGCGGGTATAACGATAGCCTTTCTTTACGCGCAGCAGCGCGGTACTATTTTTCATAGCTCACCTCTTGGTTATGCAAGTGTGTGGGTTAGCTGGCTGTCTGGGTTGCCTCCCATTCAGCTGGCGTTAATTTTGTTTTTTTGATCCTCTAAATCCTTTTGGTATCTCAGTGTCAGGAATGCACGGAGAGTTAATACCATTATGGATTTTTAGGCTGTAATCATCTTTTTTACTGACATTGCAGGTTTTAAACCATCATCTTCGTATTCATACGAAATACAAACTTTATGCGCTTTCCTTCCTTTTCGCTCAGTGATTGTCACTTCGATTTTTGAAAATTCAGTAACTTCAATTATTTTTTATTGATCTATCCAAGAATTGACTTTTAAGGAATTTGAACTGCTGATATGTTTCATGTTTATTTATTCCTAAATTAATCCTCAAAACATCAATATCTATCTCGAAATATTTTTTCTTTCCAGCACTGATTTGCTTTCTAAGGTATTGATACAAGTTACTTGCATTTGTATCAGTTAGGCGTATGGAGCTTAACAGAACCTGTGTTGTGTAATCTTTTTCAAGCATGCAGATATATGGTTCAACTTGTCGACTAAATCTAACTTGGACAATTGCTTCATTATCTACATAACTACAAGAGTCTGTGATATGTAATGATCGTACTCCACGCCAGCTCTTTTCTTTTTCAAAAAACTTACTAGGACGCTTTGCAAAAGCTTTTAATAATTCTTCCTGTGGTATTTTTAATGACTACTCATGAAGCTGTTCTGCTCCCTTTTTTAACTGTTCGTAAGCTGTATCAATATCAATACCACACAACTTCGAATAAGATTTCTCAGAAACTTCAAATATTCTACCTTCCTCTATCAGAGGCTTAGTGTCGATTTGCGCCATAATCAGGAACAAAGTTCTCCTGGCTGGCAACGGCATCGATGCAAAAGTTTGATTAATCCCATTTCGATGCCTAATTTTTGTCTTTTTAGTCACAGTAAGCACTTCTTGTTGTCCTATAATCAGACAGTAAAACAAAACTACCAAGAGAAATAAAGGTTGTCAAAAAAAAGGAAATCCGATAACCATTTAAATTTGGGGCTGTCCTAGATA
>NZ_MAYS01000209.1 GCF_001756855.1 Candidatus Erwinia dacicola
CTGAAAACGATGTGATCGAGGCGCTGCCACTCAGCGCTTAACAGACATATTACCGGACCGGAAGGCTGGATCTGAATTTACACCACCTTGACGGACTCGACCCGCAGCAGTAGCGGCGCACACCCATAGCGCAGGTGCCGCAGGCGCGCATGCGCTCAACGGCGAGTGGGGTCCACTGGCTGACGCTGTCGCCATGTTTTTCGAGATAGCGGTTCCAGCCGTCATCGATGGTGAAAAGGAGTTTGGCGGGACGCGGGATATACATGGAGCTGAGTATAAAGCGGAGCTCCAGTCATGCAAAGCACCGGAACGGCGAAGCCGTGACGTTCGCCCTGTAAGGGCGCTACGTTCAATATATGTTTAACACTAACGCCAATTTTGAGATAACCGGGATCCTTTTAGGGCAAGAAGTCCGTAAGCGTAAGACTTCTCAGGAGAAGATCGCCATTATCCAGCAGACGATGAAGCCGGGCATGAATATTTCCCATGTTGCTCGCCTGCACGGTATTCAGCCCAGCCTGCTGTTCAAGTGGAAGAAGCAATATCAGGAAGGCAGCCTCACCGCCATTGCTGCCAGAGAAGAAGTTGTGCCAGCCTCTGAACTCACAGCAGCGCTGAAGCAGGTTCGAGAGCTCCAGCGCCTTCTGAGCAAAAAGACGATGGAAGTTGAGAGCCATTCGTGAAAACGATGAAGGAAGACTATATCGCGTTCATGCCAAAACCGGAGGTGAGAACAGCACTGCGAAACCTTGCAGCAACGTTCACACATTATTAATGAAAACTACCCGCACAGCGCGCTGGGGTATCACTCTCCGAGGGAATACCGGCGGCAGCGGGCATCGTTAACTTAAGATACAAAAGTTGTCTGGAGATGACGGCTCAAGATCAAGCTTCCGGGAATTTCTCTTGTTTCTCATCGTCTGGCAAGTAACATAGCAAGACCCTAATTTTGGGGTTATTCAGATTAATAGTGAGAGACTTATATGAGTGTTGTGCCTGTAGCGGATGTACTGCACGGCCGGGTCGCGGTTGACAGCGGAGTCACCGTACGTGGCTGGGTACGTACACGAAGAGATTCAAAAGCCGGTATTTCCTTTATTGCCGTTTACGACGGTTCCTGCTTTAATGCCGTTCAGGCTGTGGTCAATAATTCTCTAAATAATTATCAGGATGAAGTATTGCGCCTGACCACCGGCTGCTCGGTTGTGATTACCGGCAAAGTGGTGGAATCCCTAGGTGAAGGCCAGAGTTTTGAAATTCAGGCCACGGCGGTCGAAGTGGTTGGCTGGGTTGATGACCCTAATACCTATCCGATGGCGGCAAAATGCCACAGCATTGAATATCTGCGTGAGGTTGCTCACCTGCGCCCGCGTACCAACCTGATTGGTGCCGTCGCCCGCGTGCGTCATACGCTGGCCCAGGCATTACATCGCTTCTTCGATGAGCAGGGTTTCTTCTGGGTTTCTACCCCGCTGATTACCGCTTCCGATACCGAAGGTGCCGGTGAAATGTTCCGCGTTTCCACGCTGGATATGGAAAACCTGCCGCGCACACCGCAAGGCAAAGTCAATTACGACAAAGACTTCTTTGGTAAAGAAGCGTTCCTGACCGTCTCCGGCCAGCTGAACGGCGAAACTTATGCCAGCGCGATTTCTAAGATCTACACATTCGGTCCAACCTTCCGTGCAGAAAACTCCAAGACCAGCCGCCACCTAGCAGAATTCTGGATGCTGGAACCGGAAATGGCGTTTGCCAATCTGGAAGACAACGCCGCGCTGGCGGAAGCGATGCTGAAGTATGTCTTCAAAACGGTACTGGAAGAGCGCGCCGACGATATGGTTTTCTTCGCTGAGCGCGTAGACAAAAAAGCGATTTCGCGCCTGAAAAAATTTGTGACTACTGATTTTGCTCAGGTAGATTACACCGAGGCCGTTGAGATCCTGCTAGCATCCGGCCAGACCTTCGAAAATGCCGTTTCTTGGGGTATTGACCTATCTTCCGAACACGAACGCTACTTGGCCGAGAAACACTTTAAGGCACCGGTGGTAGTGAAGAACTACCCGAAGGATATTAAAGCTTTCTATATGCGTCTGAACGACGACGGCAAAACCGTTGCCGCGATGGATGTTCTTGCCCCGGGTATCGGTGAAATCATCGGCGGTTCCCAGCGTGAAGAGCGTCTGGATGTGCTGGATGCTCGCCTCGCCAAGATGAGTCTGAATAAAGAAGATTACTGGTGGTATCGTGACCTGCGTCGCTACGGCACCGTGCCACATTCAGGTTTTGGTTTAGGTTTCGAACGATTAATCGCCTATGTCACCGGCATACAAAATGTAAGAGATGTTATCGCCTTCCCGCGTACCCCGCGCAACGCGACCTTCTGATTTCTACATTAAATATAAAAATTCATGTATATACTAAGGCCAGCCTCGCTGGTTTTTTATTTTTATAAATTTAGAGTTCCCTCACAAAGAGCCGTTATTTTTTATATTTTGTCATGTATATTTTCTATTTGTAACAAAAATAAGACATTGGTAGTATTTTGGTGCTAGATTAACAAGGCTGTGAATGGAAAGGTGCGTGCAGACACAGGAAGACACCAAACTCTCATCGTAGTTCTGCAAATAATTATTGACGGCAGTGGCAGGTGTCTAAATAACTCCAATGAGGGTAATAAAAAATGATGAAGCGCAACATTCTTTCAGTAGTGATCCCAGCTCTGTTGGCTGCTGGTACCGCGAACGCTGCAGAAATCTATAACAAAGATGGCAACAAGCTGGACCTGTACGGTAAAGTTGATACGCGCCACAACTTCTCTGACAACGTTGGTTCTGACGGCGACCAGACTTATGTTCGTTTTGGTTTCAAAGGTGAAACCCAGATCAACGATCAAATCACTGGTTACGGTCAGTGGGAATACAACCTTCAGGCGAACGTTGCTGAATCTCAGGGTACTTCGGGTTCTGAAACTCGTCTGGGCTTCGCCGGTCTGAAATTCGGTGATGCAGGCTCATTCGACTATGGTCGTAACTACGGCGTTATCTACGACGTAATCTCTTACACCGACCAGCTACCAATCTTCGGCAATGACACCATGAACCAAGGAAACGACAATTTCATGGTTGGTCGTTCAAATGGTTTGGTTACCTACCGTAACAACAACTTCTTCGGTCTGGTTGAAGATCTGAGCTTCGCTATACAGTACCAAGGCAAAAACAAAGGCCGTGATGTGCTGCACGACAACGGCGACGGTTGGGGGGCTTCTGTAGCTTACGACACCGGTATGGGCGTGAACGTAGTAGGTGCATATGCCTCTTCTGACCGTACTAACCTGCAGGCTGCTGACGGTAAAGGCGATAAAACTGACCAGTGGGGCACCGGCCTCAAGTATGATGCTAACAACGTATATTTGGCAGCATTCTACGGCGAAGCACGCAACACGACTGCATACGGCAACACTGTGCGTCGGATTGCTAACAAAACTCAGAACTTCGAAGTGGTTGCACAGTACCAGTTCGACTTCGGCCTGCGCCCATCCATCGCTTACCTGCAGTCTAAAGGCAAGCAGCTGGATGCAGTCGGTACCTTCAACGGTGGCGATGCAGACTTGGTTAAATACATCGAAGTTGGTACTTACTACTACTTCAACAAAAACATGTCTACCTATGTAGACTACAAAATCAACCTGCTGGACGACAACAACTACCCCCATTCTCAGGGCGTAGCGACTGACGATGTTGTTGGTGTTGGCCTACAGTACCAGTTCTAATTAACCGCGGCTCCGGTCTCGGTTAACAGAGTATCAAACGGGGCTTCGGCCTCGTTTTTGTTTTCTTCCCTTCTCACCCCTCTTTATGCTGCATTTTTCACGCAAACGGTTGGCAATTTACCCATTCTGACGGTAACCTGAGTCATCATTTCGCTTTAGATTAAGCTAACGGACTTCGACTATGTTTGAACGTATTGCAGCTGCACCCGCCGACCCTATTCTTGGTTTAGCCGATCTGTTCCGTGCCGATGATCGCCAGAATAAAATCAACCTCGGTATTGGCGTGTATAAAGATGAAACCGGCAACACGCCGGTACTGACCAGCGTGAAGAAAGCTGAGCAGTATCTGCTGGAACACGAAACCACCAAAGACTATCTGAGCATTGATGGTATTGCTGATTTTGGCCGCTGCACCCAGGAACTGCTGTTAGGTGCCGACAGCACCCTGATTAGCCATCAACGTGCCCGCACTGCACAGACCCCTGGTGGTACTGGTGCCCTGCGCGTGGCGGCGGACTTTATCGCCACCCAGACGCCTGCCAAACGCATCTGGGTGAGTAATCCAAGCTGGCCGAACCACAAAAATGTGTTCGAAGCCGCCGGTCTGGAAGTGTGTGAATACAATTACTACGATGCGGCGAATCACTCGCTGGATTTCGATGGCATGTTAAACAGCCTGAATGCCGCTGGAGCCGGTGACGAGGTGCTGTTCCACGGCTGCTGCCACAACCCCACCGGGATTGACCCAACGGCTGAACAGTGGTCACAGCTAGCTGAGCTGTCGCTGGCGAAAGGCTGGCTGCCGCTGTTTGACTTCGCCTATCAGGGCTTCGCTCGCGGTCTGGAAGAGGATGCTGAAGGCCTGCGCTCCTTTGCTGCCACCCACCAAGAACTGATCGTTTGCAGCTCTTACTCGAAAAACTTCGGCCTGTATAACGAACGCGTGGGTACATTCACGCTGGTAGCCGCTGATGCTGGCGTGGTAGATACCGCCTTCAGTCAGGTGAAAGCCACTATCCGCGCCAACTACTCTAACCCACCGGCACACGGTGCGGCTGTGGTTGCGACTATCCTCAGCAACAGCGCTCTGCGCGTGCTGTGGAAGCAGGAGCTGACCGCAATGCGCGAGCGCATTCAGCGTATGCGTCGGCTGTTCGTCAACACGCTGCAGGAGAAAGGGGCGAAAGGTGACTTTAGCTTTATCATCGACCAGAACGGTATGTTCTCGTTCAGCGGCCTGACCAAAGATCAGGTGGTGCGCCTGCGCGATGAGTTTGGCGTGTATGCGGTGAACTCCGGGCGCGTTAACGTTGCAGGCATGACCCCCGACAATATGGTGCCGCTGTGTGAGGCGATTGTCGCGGTACTGTAAATGAGAGAAGGCTGACCGGAACAGAGGGTCAGCCCCTGCATTGCATTGCCCTACGCCAATTTCCAAACGAAATGCAACAAAGTGATCCACCGATCAGTTACGGATAAAATAGCCGTATTGACCCTATCGGAGATTCTGTTGCATGAAGGGAGAACATTTGACGGAGCTCGCACTGCACACTTCGCTTGGGGTTATCAGCGGAAGACTGCAGAAGCTTTTTGATATTACTGTCAGCAAAAATACCCTCTACCGCTATATCCGCAGGGATAGACTGGCAGGTGGTGGACTTTATCTTCAGCTGCCTCACTGGGGAAAACGCTATCGGTATGACGCCGGGGAACCCCAGCGCAGCGCCATCCCTGACCGCGTGGGGATTGAGCATCGCTCGGATGAGGCAGAGCTCAAACGGCATCTTGTAGTGGCACACTGATA
>NZ_MAYS01000210.1 GCF_001756855.1 Candidatus Erwinia dacicola
GAGAAAAAGCGATGGTTGCGGATGCCTGAGCCGGATTAGTGTGCCTGAAAAATGGCTTTCCGGTCAAAAACACGACAAAAACTGCATTTTCATACTTAAACCTACGCACGAGCGCCGCATCAAAGGGATAGTTCGTTATGACATTCATGGTTGGGCGCTCTCAGAAGAGGCGATTCAATCTCCTAACCATCAAGGCAGTAAATGAGAGTAAGACCTACTACACAGGTAGTAGAAAGCTCTAATTTGACAGGTCAAGACAAATTTAAAGATGGGGGTTTACTGGCTATAACTGTCTCAAAAATTGAGAAAATTTTGCATTTGAGGGGGTAATAGGCCGAGGGGCAAATAGAGAGATCACCCGCGGTCAACTAGGACAATCAGCCGCAGGCAGTCGTCGGGTTAGAGACCCAGCAGATATTGTAGTTCATTCAGAGAAGTCACCTGCCAGGTCGGCGCAATGCCTTCAGGCAGGCTGCGGCCATCGGCATTTAGCCAGCAGGTCGCCATTTCGGCGTTGATGCCACCGAGAATATTGGAATCCGGGTTATCCCCCACCATCAGCACTCGCGCGCGCGGCGGGTTGCCCATCTGGCTCAGGGCATAATCAAAGATCGCCGAATGCGGTTTGGTGTGGCCGACCTGTTCAGAGATCACCAGCAGATCGAAGTAGCCGAGGAAGCCGGTACGCTCCAGACGCGCCTGCTGCAGCGCAGTGAAGCCGTTGGTGATAATTCCCATCTTTACCTTGCCCTTCAGCGCGTTGAGTAACTCAACGGCACCCGGCAGCGGTGTGCAGATCTCGGTCATCGCCGTCAGGAAAGCGCTATTAAGATGGTGCGCGGTGACGTTCAGCCTGCTGGCCCAGCCTTTAAAACGGCGGTACTGCAACTGCAGTGCGCTGATAGCGCCGTTCTGGTAGTCAACCCACAGCGGCTTGTTAATCGCTTGGTAGTCGTCGTAGTCCGCCTTGTTAAACTGCACATCGTACTGCTGAAACAGGTGCTGCAAACCGGCGAACGCATCAAAGTGGAACAGCGTTTCGTCAGCGTCAAAGAGGATCCAGTCACGGTCTTGTAGCATTGTGGCATTCCTTACTTACTTGAAGGTCAGGCGTAATCGTCGCAGCAATTTTAGGTCCGGTCAGCGCGGAAAAACCGGAGCGTACACGTAGTACGTGAGGATTTTGAGCGCTCGCTGCCCAAGCCTAAAAGGGCAAGTAAGATAGCCTACGCATGTGTTATTTATATCGTGAGAACCATCATGATCGCGTCTTCTTTGCCGTCTATAGTCGGGTAATAGTCACGACGAATCGAGACCTTGTTGAAATCTAGCTGCTCATAGAGCGCAATAGCAGCAGCGTTTGAGGCGCGCACTTCCAGCCACAGCGTCATCACCTCGCGGTGATCCAACTCGCCGATCAGATGCCGTAGCAGCTCGCGCCCGAGGCCACGGCGCTGAAAGTCCGGGTCCACCGCTAGGTTAAACAGCATGGCTTCATCCAGCACCACCTGCGTAATGGCGAAGGCTGCCAGCACGTCGTCAACGCACAGGGCAAAATTCAGATAGCGCTCGCCCTGATTGCTGGCAAAGATTTTTTCTGTCCAGGGGAAAGCGTGGCTACGCTGCTCAATGGCAAACGCCGGCTCAAGGTCTTGCGTCGTGAGTAAAGAAATCTGATTCATGTTGGTAAATTTGCAGCCAGAGCGCCCGTTTGGCGTCGGCATTGTGATAAAGCTCCGCCAGCACTGGCGAGGTAATTTGAGTTCCGGCTAAGGCCACCGGGGCGTCTAGCCCTAAACACCAGCTGTTACAGCGGGAGTCATCCGGCAACATTGCCAGCTGGTCGGGAGTGAGTAATTGCACCTGCGGTTCCTGCAATTTCAGGGCGCGCAGCACGTCCGCCACCAGCGGATCCTGCAGCAAAGGCAGCGTATCCGCCACAATCACTAGGCGGATTTCAGCGGGTAACGTCACCACAATCTCCCCCTGCAGGACGCGCGGACGCCGCAGCGTATACTGCGTTATGCCCATTTGCTGTAATAACCAGTCACGTCTGGAAGACATCTTTATTTTCCTGTCTGGTCGCCCGATTGCACGCCTATGCTAGCAAACCCGATGATTAAGAGCCAACAAACGACTATAATGCCCGCTCTGAAATTAAAGGAGCCATCAATGTCCGCATTTACCCCAGCCAGTGAAGTGATACTGCGCCACAGTGATGAATTTACTGAACGCCGCATGCTGTTTGCTGGCGACCTGCAGGATGACCTGCCAGCCCAACTTGATACCGCGCTCAGCCGGGTACACACCCAGCAGTATCATCACTGGCAGATCCTCAGCCGCGCCCTAGGAAAAAATGCCTATTATGGCCTCGTCTCCACGGCCGCCGACTGCAATACGCTGGTCTACTACTGGCCGAAGAACAAGCCGGAAGCGCAGTTCCAGCTGCAAAACCTGCTGGCGCTGCTGCCGGTAGGTAGCGATGTTTTCGTTATCGGTGAAAACCGCAGCGGCGTGCGCAGTGCCGAGCAGATGCTGGAAGGCTGGTGCACGCTTAAGAAAATCGACAGCGCGCGCCGCTGTGGTCTGTACCACGGCCAGCTGGAAAAACAGCCTGCGTTCGACGTCGACACCTTCTGGGACGAGTACCCGCTGGGCGACCTGACGGTGAAAACCCTGCCGGGGGTGTTCAGCCGCGATGGTCTGGACATCGGTAGCCAGCTGCTGCTCTCCACTCTCAAGCCGCATATGAAAGGCAAAATTCTGGATATGGGCTGCGGCACCGGAGTGCTCTCCGCGATGATCGCTAGCTTCTCGCCAAAAGTGCGCCTGACGCTGACCGATGTCAACGCGGCGGCGATTGAAGCCAGTAAAGCCACGCTGGCAGCCAACCAGCTGGAAGGCGAAGTGTTCGCGAGTAATGTTTACTCCGACATCCCCGGCAGCTTCGATATAATCATTTCCAACCCGCCTTTCCACGATGGCGTGCAGACCAGCCTGGATGCGGCACAGACGCTGATCTGCGGGGCAATCACCCACCTGAACACCGGCGGTGAGCTGCGCATTGTCGCTAACTCCTTCCTGCCTTATCCGCAGATGCTGGATGAAACCTTCGGCAGCCACGAAGTGCTGCTGCAGAATGGTCGTTTCAAAGTGTACCGCGCCGTTAAAGGTCATCCACCGAAGAAATAATATTCCGCGATCTGTACGGGTCGGGCATGCCCGACCCGCTTCAAACTTTGGCTATTTGCATTCTGAGGTAGGATCGCAAATTTAGCCAAGAACTGAATTCCATCCCCCTTTTGTGCAAAATCTGGTTGAAATTCGCAGATTGACTACAGTACCGTTCTGTGCAAGAGGTGGTTGGAGTCCAGAATGAACGAATTTACGGGATCGGCAGCTTCACAGGCTGACTTTATTTGGAAAAACGCGGAAGACCTGTGGGGGGACTTCAAGCATACGGACTTTGGCAAGATCATTTTGCCGTTTACCTTGCTGCGCCGCCTAGAGTATGCGCTGGAGCCGACCCACAAGGCGGTGAGAGAAGCGCATGACGCTTTCAAGGATGCCAATGTTGAGCTGGATACCATTCTGCGCTCAACCGCTGAATACCCCTTCTACAACACCTCTGAATACTCCCT
>NZ_MAYS01000211.1 GCF_001756855.1 Candidatus Erwinia dacicola
ACGTTGTCCATAACTTAAAATAGCTTAGATCCTTGTTAAGGAGAAAGTTTCATCAGTATTTCTTCACCCGAGTTGCGGAAGACCCTTTTTTGAACCGTCACTATTGGCTATTTTGCTGATGGAAGCAAAAAAAACGGCCCGCATTGTGGACCGTTTATCAGAAAAACAGGACTTACTTGTTGGTCGGGCGCAGTGCCGGGAACAGGATTACATCGCGGATGGTGTGGCTGTCGGTGAACAGCATCACCATACGGTCAATACCGATACCGAGGCCGGCGGTTGGCGGCAGACCGTGCTCCAGCGCGGTAACGTAGTCTTCGTCGTAGAACATCGCTTCGTCATCGCCGGCATCTTTGGCGTTAACCTGCTGCAGGAAACGATCGGCCTGATCTTCCGCATCGTTCAGCTCAGAGAAGCCGTTGCCGATTTCGCGGCCGCAGATAAAGAACTCGAAGCGGTCGGTGATTTCCGGGTTCTGATCGTTACGACGCGCCAGCGGCGAAACTTCTGCCGGGTATTCAGTAATGAAGGTTGGTTGGATCAGGTGCGCTTCTGCAGTCTCTTCGAAGATCTTAGTGACCACGCGGCCCAGACCCCAGCTCTTCTCAACTTTTATACCGATAGACTGGGCGATAGCCACGGACTTATCGAAATCGTCAAGATCGGCTAGGTTGGTTTCTAGGCGATATTTCAGAATCGCTTCTTTCATTGTCAGCTTATCGAACGGCTTACCGAAGTCGAACTCTTGGTCACCGTAAGGCACCACGGTGGTGCCTAGCACGTCCTGCGCCAGCGTGCGGAATAGGCTTTCGGTCAGCTCGATCAGAACTTTGTAATCCGCATACGCCATATAGAGTTCCATCATGGTGAACTCTGGGTTATGGCGCGGCGAGATACCTTCGTTACGGAAGTTGCGGTTAATTTCGAACACGCGATCAAAGCCACCGACCACCAGACGCTTCAGGTACAGCTCTGGCGCAATACGCAGGTACATATCGATGTCCAGCGCGTTGTGATAGGTGATAAACGGACGCGCAGAGGCACCACCAGGGATCACCTGCATCATCGGGGTTTCCACTTCCATAAACTCACGGCCAACCATGAAGTTACGGATGCTGGCAATGATCTGTGAGCGGATTTTGAAGGTCTTACGCGAGTCGTCGTTTGAGATTAGATCTAGGTAACGCTGGCGGTAGCGGGTCTCCTGATCGGCCAGACCGTGGAACTTATCCGGCAGTGGGCGCAGGGCTTTAGTCAGCAGGCGCAGTTCGCTACAGTGCAGGGTCAGCTCACCGGTTTTGGTCTTAAACAACTTGCCGCGCGCGCCGAGAATATCGCCGAGGTCCCATTTCTTGAACTGCTCGTTGTATTTGCCTTCTGGCAGATCGTCACGGGAAACGTATAACTGGATAATCCCGCCCACGTCCTGCAAGGTGACGAAAGAGGCTTTACCCATAATGCGGCGGGTCATCATACGACCGGCAACGCTGAACTCTTCACCGATTAGCTCCAGCTCTTCATTCTCTTTATCGGCGTATTTCGCCGCCAGAACGTCAGAGGTGCTGTCGCGGTGGAAGTCGTTCGGGAACGCCACGCCAGTTTCACGCAGTGCGGCCAGCTTTTCGCGACGTGATTTCAGTTCGTTATTAAGCTCAAGTACGGCATCAGCAGCCTGTGGTGGTTGTTCAGACATGTGAGTTCCTTATAACCCTGCTTTCAAACTTGCTTCGATAAAATGATCCAGATCGCCGTCCAGAACTGCCTGAGTATTGCGCGTTTCTACGTTGGTACGCAGATCCTTGATGCGGGAATCATCCAGCACGTAAGAGCGGATCTGGCTGCTCCAGCCGATGTCAGATTTGTTGTCTTCCGCCGCCTGCTTATCCGCATTTTTCTTCTGCATTTCATATTCAAACAGCTTCGCACGTAGCTGTTTGAATGCCTGATCTTTGTTCTTATGCTGAGAACGGTCGTTCTGGCACTGCACCACAATGTTGGTCGGCAAGTGGGTAATACGCACCGCCGATTCGGTTTTATTGACGTGCTGACCACCGGCACCCGAAGCGCGATAAACGTCAATGCGCAGATCGGCCGGGTTAATATCGATATCGATGTTGTCATCCAATTCCGGATAGATAAATACCGAACTGAACGAGGTGTGGCGGCGGCGACCGGAGTCGAACGGGCTTTTACGTACCAAGCGATGGACGCCGGTTTCAGTACGCAACCAGCCGAACGCGTAGTCGCCGATGATTTTAATGGTGGCGGATTTGGTTCCGGCCACTTCACCGTCAGACTCCTCAATAATTTCAGTTTTGTAGCCTTTGGCTTCCGCCCAGCGCAGGTACATACGCAGTAGCATGCTGGCCCAGTCCTGTGCTTCGGTGCCGCCGGAACCCGCCTGAATATCCATGTAGCAGTCAGCGCTGTCGTACTCGCCAGAGAACATGCGGCGGAACTCTAATTCACCGAATTTCTTTTCCAGAATGCCGAGTTCAGCCACTGCTTCATTGAAGGTCTCTTCGTCTTCGGCTTCAACGAGCAGTTCAAGCAGGCCAGTGACATCTTCCAGCCCCTGTTCCATCTGGTCGAGCGTTTCAACGACGGCTTCTAATGCGGAGCGCTCTTTACCCAGCGCCTGGGCGCGGTCAGGTTCATTCCAGACATCAGGCTGCTCAAGTTCAGCGTTTACTTCCTGCAGGCGTTCTTTCTTGGCATCATAGTCAAAGATACCCCCTAAGAACGGCGCTACGCTCTGTGAGATCCTGAATACGGTTCTTTACCGGATTAATTCCAAACATGTTTTAAGATCTTTTTAGGTGATCGGACGAGAATAAGAGAATTTAGCTAGGGAGTTTAACTGAAATAGCGCCCGGTGTGTAGCACAGAACTCACCTTGTGAGTTCTGTGCGGTAGGGGTCAGGCATGCCTGACCCGCTCTTTTGACCAGAATGGAGACCTGAACATGTCCGTTACTGATGCCCTGCTGGCATTTACTTTCGCCGCCACCCTGCTCACCTGACGCTGGAGCTAGATACCGCGCTGATTTTGCGTACCTCCACAGTGGAAGGTACTAGAAAGGGCACTGTTGCAAAGATATTGATGAGTTAGCCTTTCGTGTTATTGAAAGGTCTTATCTTTCAAAGACTCTGCTTACCAGACGCATCTCGCCTAGGGGATGCCCCAAATAAAATG
>NZ_MAYS01000212.1 GCF_001756855.1 Candidatus Erwinia dacicola
CCCGCGTCCCGCCAAACTCCTTTTCACCGTCGATGACGGCTGGAACCGCTATCTCGAAAAACATGGCGACAGCGTCAGCCAGTGGACCCCACTCGCCGTTGAGCGCATGCGCGCCTGCGGGACCTGCGCTATGGGTGTGCGCCGCTACTGCTGCGCTTCACCTGACTGTACCCACTCCCGCTTCTTCTGCCAGAGCTGCAAGTCAAAGGCCTGCAGCGCCGGCGGCATGAAGTCTACCGAGCAGTGGATTGCTGAGCAACAACACGTCCTGCCCGACTGCGAAGGGCAGCACATCACCTTTACCATGCCACACCTGCTCTGGCCGTTCTTCAGCAACAACTGGCCGCTGCTCAACAACCTGTTCCGCTGTGCCACCCGCGCCCTGCACCTCGGCGCACTGAATCAGGTGTGGCAATTTGAGATATATGACCAGCGGGATCGGCTGTGCTGCATCTCTCGCCTGACCACCGCGATTATCGGTTAACGCCATGTAAAACGGGACGCCAGTGGCGTCCCGTTTTTTTAGCGTGGATTAACGCTGATAGACCGTTTCGACACCTTCTTTGTCGTCTTCATCCCAGTCATCGTCTTCTTCAACTTCTGGATGTGCTTCTTTCAGCTGCTGACGATGGTAGTCATCCCACATGAATTCCACTTTCTCTGGCTGCTTCGCTTCCAGTTCTGCTTCTTTCGGGTTGGCGTTGATAAAGGACATCAGGTCCCAGCACAGCGCATTGACGCCCACACTGTTTGCCGCAGAGATCAGGTAATACTTCTCGGTCCAGCCCAGCGAGTCTGCAATCGCTTTAGCACGCGCCTGCGCCTCTTCCTCATCCAGCAGGTCAACTTTGTTGAACACTAGCCAGCGTGGCTTGTTAAACAGCTTGTCGCTGTATTTTTCCAGCTCGCCGAGGATCATGCGCGCATTTTCAACCGGGTCACTTTTGTCCATCGGCACCAGATCGATAATGTGCAGCAGAACGCGGCAGCGCTCGAGGTGCTTCAGGAAGCGAATCCCTAGGCCAGCACCGTTCGATGCGCCTTCGATCAGCCCTGGAATATCGGCCACCACGAAGCTCTGCTCGCTGTCCATGCGCACCACGCCGAGGCTTGGCACTAGGGTGGTAAACGGGTAATCGGCCACTTTTGGCTTCGCGGCGGAAACCGCGCGAATAAAGGTCGACTTACCGGCGTTTGGCAGGCCCAGCATGCCAACGTCGGCCAGTAGCATCAGCTCCAGCTGTAAGTCGCGCTTTTCGCCAGGCGTACCCATGGTTTTCTGGCGTGGCGTACGGTTTACGGAAGATTTGAAGCGGGTGTTACCCAGACCGTGCCAGCCGCCCTTCGCGACCATCATCTGCTGCTGATTGTGAGTCATATCACCCAGCGTTTCACCGGTACCATGGTCGATAATACGCGTGCCGACCGGCACTTTGATCAGGATATCGTTGCCGCGTTTACCGGTACAGTCACGACTCTGACCGTTCTGCCCGCGCTCGGCACGGAAAAATTTCTCAAAACGGTAGTCAATCAGGGTGTTGAGGTTTTCATCAGCCTGCATGTAGATATCGCCGCCGTCACCACCATCACCACCATCTGGACCACCACGCGGAATATATTTCTCACGACGGAAGCTGACGCAGCCATTGCCGCCGTCGCCCGCTACTACCAGTATCGTCGCTTCATCAACAAACTTCATTTTACTTCTCCGTCACTCATTCGTCCAAGCACACTGCCTGCTGGCAGCGGGTCGGGATTGCTCCGCCGTGATCATAAGCGATGGCCAATTGCGGAAAACATGGTGCCTGACACCACGACGATTGCCCCAATAAACCTTAAGGTATTGAGTTGCGGAATGGCAAAAAAGTCGGGCCGGCCAAGCGATAAAAATTCTAAAAACAGCAGGGTAAATAAGGGCGTTAGCGTCACGATTGCGCTGACCTGTGCCGCCTGCCAGCGTGCATAGGCTTCCACCAGCGCGCCATAACCCACCACGGTATTAAGCGCGCAAAATAACAGACAGCCTAACTGCCAGCCGTCCAGCTGCCACAACAGCTCCAACTAAGCCATCGGCAACAGCGCCACTGCACATAGAGTGCACAGCAAAAACAGAATTTGTTACGAGCCCAAACCGAAGATCACACCCCAGATGTAATCCGTCAGGCGCGTGAAGATCTCAATCAGGCTCGTATTAAAGAACATCACCAGTCCGCATAACAGCATCACCCTACCGACGATCTGGCTACCACGCATCTTCCCTTTCAGGATAAATACGCTGACGAGCATCATACCCGGCGGTGCCAGTTAGGCAATCACCTAGGAGGCGGTAGGGCTGAGATACTGCAACGAAGAACTAAACAGCACGAAGTTGCCCACCAGACCCACGGTAGCAATTAACACCCAGACCAGCCAGCGCGGGTGACGAAAGAAGTCACGCGGCGGCAGTTGGCATTTCAGCTCTAAAATTGCCCCCTGGCCTTGCTGCTGCAAGGGAAAAACGGTAGAACACTACCGTGGCGGGATCCATCACCAGTACCTGTTTCATCGCAATAGGCAACGAGCTCCAGCTCATATGCAGTGACCAGCGCGAGAGCGGTCCCTATCGCTGCCTGCTGCTTACTGACTAACATCGGTGTTCTGGCATAATGTAAAAAGCCCCGCAGTCTAGTGCGGGGCTTTTCTTTTCGTCGTCGCATAGAGCGACATTTGCCACTCTGCGGCACGAAAACCTAATTACTCAGCAACGATGCTGATGTATTTACGGTTGTTCGGGCCTTTAACTTCGAATTTGACTTGGCCGTCTGCAGTTGCAAATAGAGTGTGGTCACGACCACAGCCAACGTTGGTGCCCGCGTGGAATTTGGTGCCACGCTGACGAACAATGATGCTACCAGCCAGAACAGTTTCGCCGCCGAAACGTTTTACACCCAAGCGTTTTGCGTTGGAGTCACGACCATTACGAGTCGAACCACCAGCCTTCTTGTGTGCCATTTGTCAGATCTCCTATTAAGCACTGATGCCAGTGATCTTCACATCAGTGAACCACTGACGGTGACCCTGCTGCTTACGGTAATGTTTACGACGACGGAACTTAACAATCTTGATTTTGTTGCCACGACCGTGAGCAACGATTTCCGCTTTAACCAAGCCACCAGAAACTAATGGTGCGCCGATCTGAACGTCTTTGCCGTTAGCAATCATCAGAACTTGGTCGAATTCAACGACATCGCTGGTTGCGATGTCCAGCTTTTCCAAACGAACGGTCTGACCTTCGCTTACTCGGTGTTGTTTACCACCACTTTGGAAAACCGCGTACATATAAACTCCGCTTTTGCGCTTGCTTTTTTGACTTCGGGCTGCGCTATAAATATTCACAATAGGGTAAGGATTCTACGCAATTTCCCAACTAAAGACAAGTACCTGTTGCGCTGTATTGCAGGAAAAAACGCAACATGAATGGAGATGTTTCACCGCCGTGTTTTTGCAGTACAATCTGTCATACATTTCATGCCACAGGCACGGGTTAAGGCGATTATCATAGCAGGGAACTGAGCGATAGCTGAAAAGACTGATGAACTTAAAACAGATAAACGAACTCACCGCGCAAGATATGGCGGACGTCAATGCGACAATACTTGACCAGCTGAACTCCGATGTATCCCTTATCAACCAGCTGGGCTACTACATTATCAGCGGCGGAGGGAAACGCATCCGCCCAATGATCGCCGTGCTTGCTGCACGCGCTGTTAATGATTACTCCGGTAAGCAGCACATTACCGTGGCAGCACTGATCGAATTTATTCACACCGCGACACTGCTGCACGACGATGTCGTCGACGAATCCGCCATGCGGCGCGGCAAAGCCACCGCCAATGCGGCATTTGGCAATGCGGCCAGCGTGCTGGTCGGCGACTTCATCTATACCCGCGCTTTCCAGATGATGACCAGCTTGGGTTCACTGAAAGTGTTGGCGCTGATGTCGGAAGCGGTGAACGTGATTGCGGAAGGGGAAGTTTTACAGCTGATGAACTGTAACGTCCCGGATATCACCGAAGAGAGCTACATGCGGGTAATCTACAGCAAAACCGCACGCCTGTTTGAAGCGGCGGCGCAATCCTCGGCAATCCTCGCCGGTGCCACAGCAGTACAGGAAAAGGCGCTGCAGGATTATGGCCGCTATATCGGCACCGCATTCCAGCTGATCGACGATCTTCTCGATTATAGTGCCGATGGCAAAACTCTGGGGAAAAACGTCGGTGATGACCTAAGCGAAGGCAAGCCTACGCTGCCGCTGCTGCACGCGATGCGTAACGGCAACTCTGAGCAAGCTGCGATGATCCGCTCGGTGATTGAAGAGGGTAACGGTCGTCATTTACTGGAATCCGTTCTGGAAACCATGCGTGAATGTGGTTCACTGGAATGGACCCGCGATGCCGCAGAGAAAGAAGCTGATAAGGCGATCGCTGCGCTGAATGTATTACCGGAATCACCGTGGCGTAGTGCGCTGAAAGCGCTGGCGCATATGTCAGTGCAGCGCGAATTCTAATCCCGATTTTGCTTTAAGAGCGCGGCCTGCCGCGTTTTTTTTATCGCAATAATCTGGCTATTTTGCCCGACAGCTCTGCCCGCCCTCTCATCTTTATGCAACAACCTCACGCTATTACCTGTACTTTTGCCTAGCACTACGCAAAAAATGTTTTAGTCGCTCATTTTACTGGAAATAAATGGAAATTATGTGTAGTGGTCAACTAATACTGGCCACAGCATTAGACTGTAAGTAATACAGCCGCTCAGATTCGTTGGGCGTCAGACCGCCGTTATACCAGTGGGGCCTGATAGCGCTGTAATATCCCGTTATATAGCGGATTATCGCGCCCTGGGCTTCGCTGAAGCTGTTATAGCCCTTCGTCGGCACCCATTCGGTCTTCAGGCTCCGGAAGAACCGCTCCATAGGGGCGTTATCCCAGCAGTTTCCCCGTCGACTCATACTCTGC
>NZ_MAYS01000213.1 GCF_001756855.1 Candidatus Erwinia dacicola
TCAGCGTCAAGTTAATTGAAACTTACGCACAACTCTTAATTCACTAATGGAGTAACGGGTCATGGATAAGCAAGTTCTTAACTGCCACCGCTCACGCGCCAGAATGGAGATTCAGACTCACGGCGGACGTGTCACTGGCTGGCATCCTAAATTACCCATTGTCTACGCTATTGCACCGCTGAGCGGCCCTCTATGGCCGGTGGTGGAGGTGGCCGAAAATTGGGCGGCGTGATTAAAACCATCCGTACATCAAATATCGATGGTTGTACCGTTATCTGGAGGTAATTATGCCGGTCACCCTGGTAATTAAACTCACACATACGGAGGAAGGCATTAACGTTGAGTCAGAGATTAACACGAAGGCAGATTATCACTGCGTTCATGAAATGGCGCATGCGACTGCGACAATTGAATATGCCCGACGCGCAGCGCAGGAAATAAACGAATTACATAACAGGCGTAACACACACTGGAGACATTAAATGCCGATAGAAATGAAAATAATCATTGAAGAGGATGCTACTGGTGTTGGCACCCGCATTATGGCCGAAGGTCCGTGTACCGAGGCTGAGGCCCGGCAGGCACAATTCATTCATAAAACGGTAATTGCTGCTCTGGAAAGTCGTAAAGGCTTTAAGCGCAATGATAGCGATGTTTGTGAAGTAAAAAAATTAGCATACCAAACTCAGAAGGAAATAAAAATGTCCACTAATACCGCGAATAAAAATGCTGATATTAAAGTACCAGATGGCTTCTGGATGGATGCACGCGGTGCGCTTATTCCTGAGTCTGTAATTAAACCCGTCGATAAAGAACGCGATGCGCTGGTTAAAGCGCTTGTTGAATGAGCAAAGCCGCTGCAGGAGGCTCTGCGCAAGTTTAAAGAAGATGCATTTGCCGATATTCAGGCGCTGATTGATCTTTCCGCAGAGCGGTATGGCGCTAAAGTTGGCGGCAGAAAAGGTAATGTCACCATGTATACCTTTGACGGTCGATTCAAGGTGCAACGTGCCATGCAGGAGCATATCGCTTTTGATGAACGTATTCAGGCGGCTAAAGCGCTTATTGATGCCTGCGTGGCCGAGTGGACGCAGGATGCGCGACCAGAGCTGCTAGCAATAATTGACCGCACCTTTTCCACCGATAAAGAGGGGGAAATTAACCCCGGACGTGTTCTGCAGCTGCGCCGTCATGAAATCACCGACCCGCGCTGGCTGGAGGCCATGAATGCGCTCTCTGAGGCGGTTCAGGTGGTGGGCAGCAAGAGTTACATTCGACTCTATGAACGTATCGGCGACACAGACCAGTATCGCCCTATCTCACTGGACGTGGCGGGAGTCTGATACATGAATATGAAAACTGAGAACTCAGCACATAATAATTATGGGCTGTACGCTGTGGGCGCGGGCCGCGCTGAGCGTAATGGAGAATGGGGTAAGGCTGCTGAACTGTGGCAGTCTGCCCTGAGTCATGCCCGCACCAGCCATTGTCGCCATTGGGCTGAGGCTCGTATCGCTTATTGTTCAAATGCTGCTGCACCCGGCTGGGGCGGGGTGAATGAAAGCTAAAGCGTTTAATCAGGCTTATGCTGTCGGTAGCCATTTTATCTATCAGCCCTGCAAGGTTTTGCGCGGCAGCTATCCGGCCAGAACCGTCGCCGAAGCGCGGGACTTTAATTGTGGAACCATTGTTGAAATAGACCGCGAACCGTTTTTTGTTAAGACCGAATCGTTAACGCCAGCGAGCTGAATTTAAAAACGATTTAAACCGAAATAAACCATCTTTTAATTATGGCGTAAACCGTCAGGGGCGGCTTTACACCTGA
Source organism: Candidatus Erwinia dacicola (assembly GCF_001756855.1). Classification (GTDB taxonomy): domain Bacteria; phylum Pseudomonadota; class Gammaproteobacteria; order Enterobacterales; family Enterobacteriaceae; genus Erwinia; species Erwinia dacicola. The sequence continues at coordinate 1,826 of NZ_MAYS01000213.1, forward strand.
ATTAAGGAATCAGTATGAAAATCATTAATTCCGAATTTGCAGAATTTATTCAGGATTTAAAATCATGGCATGAGCAAAAGGTTGCCGATCTCCAGCTTGTTCTTGATAAATCCGATGCATCTATATCTTTGGGTAATGGATTGCCAGATATTGAAGCCGGTAGCGATAAAGCTAAAGGTGTACGCATCGGTATTATCCTCGCTTTAAGCGTGTTGGGTGAGCTGCCATTTTCATTTGATAAGGATGATGACGATGGCGATCAATAAGCTGCAGTGGGTCGGCATTGAAAACGCGCTTAAATCTGGCACACCAGTTCGCTTCCTGTATCAGGGGCATGAAATTTATGTGATGAAAATACGTACCAGCGAAACCAAAATGGCCTACATCGTCAGCGAGGGAGATCATGCGCTGCTGGGTTTTCTGAAGGAGGATGATAAGGCTTACAACCCGCTTTCAGAGGTGTTTCTTCGCAAGAAGCTGATTAACCCCCATGCGCGAATCGCGCGGTCTATTGCTAAAGAGCGCAGCGGCAAAGCTTATCTGAAACGCAAAGAGAACCGTTACCTTACTGAAAAATCCACAGAGGTTATTGAGACCTTATTCCCCACGGCTAAAACAGTGGTTGCACATTTCAGGAAAATCAAAGAGCTGGAGCTTGCTGCAGGTTCGTTTGCCGATCTGAACTCTGCCACCGGAGGTGATGATGCTTAATGTTACCGGAGCGTTGTACCAGCAACCTGGCAAGGGTAGAGTCTTAGGACGTGGTGTAAATTTGGAAGGATGGTGAGCGCCATTGGCTTATCCGGTAAGGTAATGGTTAATTAGACAATTATCTCAGAAGGAGTCAACCGATGGCCGACAACAGCATGACATTCAGCAACACCCTGATGCAACTCGGCGGTGAGGACTTTCTGCGTGAACTCACCGAATTTATGCTCAACCGCATCATGGAGGCCGATGTCACTCAGCGCATCAACGCAGAGCCTCATGAGCGCAGTGACGAGCGGGAGACCTACCGTAACGGCTACCGTGACCGTCAGTACCACACCCGCCTCGGTACCCTGGACCTGCGTATACCGAAGCTGCGTGAAGGCTCGTACTTCCCGTCCTTCCTTGAGGCCCGCAGGCTGTCGGAGAAAGCACTGAACGCGGTAATCCAGGAAGCGT
>NZ_MAYS01000214.1 GCF_001756855.1 Candidatus Erwinia dacicola
TCAGCGTCAAGTTAATTGAACTTACGCGCAGCTGTTAATTCACTGAGGGAGTAACGGGTCATGGATAAACAAGTTCTTAACTGCCACCGCTCACGCGCCAGAATGGAAATTCAGACTCACGGCGGACGTGTCACTGGCTGGCACCCCAAATTACCCATCGTCTACGCTGTGCCACCGCTGAGTGGATCAGTATGGCCTGTGGTAGAAGTGGCCGAAAAAACGGGCGGAGTGATTAAAACCACGCGTACGTCAAATATCGACGGCTGTACCGTTATCTGGAGGTAGTTATGTCAACAGCCATCAAAGAGAAATATGCCGCTTTTATTAAGCGTGTAGAAGGTAACGGCACGGCAACACTTGGTTTTTATTGCCCGCATTGTAAAAGCGCTATTTTGACCCTTGCAGCCCCTGCGGGTGAGACGTGGGATAGCATGAGCACCTGCCCATATTGTGAGGGCATATTTATGAAAATAACCACTCATACTGCCGTCAATATTGGTGTTCCTAAAGCCAGCGGTAACATCGTATGGGGTGAATTATGTCAGTCACAGTGATTATTAAATTCACGCATACGGAGGACGGTATCAACGTTGAGCCAGAAATTAACACGAAGGCAGATTATCACTGCTTACATGAAATGGCGCATGCGACAGCGACAATTGAATATGCCCGACGCGCAGCGCAGGAAATAAACACATTACTCAACCAGCGAAATACACACCGGAGACATTAAATGCCGATAGAAATGAAAATCATCATCGAAGAGGATGCAACTGGCGTTGGCACCCGCATTATGGCTGAAGGGCCGTGTACTGAGGCTGAGGCCCTGCAAGCACAGTTTATTCATAAAACGGTAATTGCAGCCCTGGAATGCCGTAAAGGCTTTAAACGCAATGACAGCGATGTTTGTGAAGTGAAAAAAATTCAACCTACTGACGGAGAAAATAAGAATGTCCATTAATAATCAAAATACTGTTGTGCCAGAAGGCTATATGAAAGACCGTAAAGGCCGTCTGGTGCCGGTTGAGCAGGTATCAGAATACGATCGCGAAATGGAAGAGCCAGGATATGGCGGACTTTAAACGGGGATCGTTTGGCGACTGCTATGCCTGGCTGGAGCTGTCGTCAGAGAAATTCGGGCGCAAGCCTGGCGGTATTAAAGATAATGTCACCTTTTCCACCTTCGACGGTAGCCAGCAGATTAAGATTGCTGTGCAGGACAGACTGGCTTTTGGCCCTGAATTACAGGTCGCTAAAGACATGATTGATGAGTGTCTGAAGGCATGGTCTAAGGGAGCTGATGAAAAGCTGCTGACGTTCGTCAACGATGCTTTCGACGTGGATAAAGAGGGTAAGCTGAACACCGGGCGAATTGTTTCTCTCCGCCAGCTCAATATCCAGGATGAACTCTGGCAGCAGGCTATGAATGCGCTAAATAAAGCGCTGGTCGTTTCCGTTACGTCCACCTATATCAATTTTAAAGAGCAGGATGAAAACGGAAAACTGGTCAATATTCCGCTCGATATTGCCGGGGTCTGATGATGAATATGAAAGCTGAGAACGCCGCACGTAATAACTATGGGCTGTATGCCGTAGGTGCGGGCCGTGCAGAGCGCAATGGCGAATGGGGTAAAGCTGCCGAACTGTGGCAATCTGCCCTGACCTACGCCCGCACCAGTCACTGTCGCCAGTGGGCTGAAACCCGTATCGCTTACTGTTCTAATGCTGCTGCACGCGGCTGGGGCGGGGTCAATGAAAGCTAAAGCGTTTAATCAGGCATACGTTGTCGGTAGCCATTTTATCTACCAACCCTGCAAGGTTTTGCGCGGCGGCTATCCGGCTAAAACCGTTTCTGAAGCGCGTGACTTCAAATGCGGAACAATCGTCGAAATTAACAGAGAGCCGTTATTCGTTAAAACGGAAACACTGACGCCTGCAGGCTGCATTTAAATCTGATTTAAACCGAATTTAATTATCGATTAATTATGGCGTAAACCGTCAGGGGACTGCTTACGCCTGAAACGCACAAAGGAATTAATTATGAAAAACAAGTCAGTTACGCCTTTGATTGAACTCTGGATAAAACAACTTAATGAAAGTGGATGGTGCGACATTACCGACCATGATGTGGAGAATCTAATTCGTGAATTTTCTTCCTTAGATTCTAATCATCAGAATCTAATTAAAGAACAGGCCGCATTTGTTCAGGGTTTAACAGCATGGCATAAGCAAAAAGTTGCCAGTCTTCAGCTTGTTATTGATAAACGCGATGCCTCTATATCTTTAGGTAAAGGGATTCCTGATATTGAGGCGGGTAGCGAAAAGGCTAAAGGTGTACGTATTGGCATCATTCTGCCCCTGACTCTGCTGGGGAAACTGCCATTTTCAGTAGATGAGGACGATGACGATGGCGATCAATAAGTCCCAGTGGGTCGGCATTGAAAGCGCGCTTAAATCTGGCGCACCAGTTCGCTTCCTGTATCAGGGGCATGAGATTGAAGTGATGAAAATCACCGTTCGTGAAACCAGAATGGCTTATGTCCTGACTCAGAATGGTCATGCTCTGACCGGTTTTCTCAATAAAGAGCATAAGGATTACAACCCACTGTCGGAAATATTCCTTCGGAAGCGCTTAATTAATCCTTATGCGCGTGTGGCCCGCAGTATTGCTAAAGAGCGTGGTGGCAAATCTTACCTCAAGCGCAAAGAGAACCGGTATCTGACAGAGAAGTCGATAGAAGTCATTGATACCTTCTTCCCCACAGCTAAAACGGTGGTTACACATTTTCGGAAAATCAAAGAGCTGGAGCTTGCTGCAGGTTCGTTTGCCGGTCTGAACTCTGTCACCGGAGGTGATGATGCTTAGCGTTACTGGGGCGCTGTACCAGCAGCTAGGAAAGCGCCATGAATATCACCTCAGCGATGGCAGCACGGTGGTTGAGCGCCCGTCGCTACCTTCATCATCCCGCTGGCAGTTTTGGGACAATATGAATCACCGGGTATACAAAAAGGCCCGCCAGGCAGAGATGAAAGCGGCTATTGAACGCCATAAAAAAAGGTACGGGTGCAAATGATAATAATTTATCTGATGTGCGCAGCATTGGTCTACGTGACTGGCTTTGTTTGTACGTTTAAAGCAATTGCCCGGCATGATGGCAGACAACGTGCCGAACGCGATCCTTTCGATGCAACTATGGTAGCGCTGTTCTGGCCGCTGGTGTGGTGCGCTTATTTAGTCGTGTCGATTATTAAATTAATCAGCAAGGCATTTTGCTTTGTCTATAACCGTAGCTACGAAGCTGCCGGGAGGCAAAAATGAATAACATCATGATTGATATAGAAACGCTGGGTAAAAAACGGGGTTGCCCTGTACTTTCGATTGCTGCGGTTCAGTTTGATCCTCTGTCCGGTAAAACAGGTGATATTTTCTATGAACGCATGAGCATTGATGCTGCGCTCAGCTATGGTATGCCAGAAACCAGTACTCTTCAGTGGTGGGATAGGCAGAGCGCAGAAGCGCGTGATGAGGCATTTAACGGTACGCGCCTGCCCGATTGAGGTTGCTACAGAGCTACGGGCGTTCATACATAATGCTGGCGGTTGCCATTGTATTCCGTGGGGGAATGGCTCCGTTTTCGATATCGTCATTCTTGAGGGATGGTTTGACCGGGTTAACCCGCTGAAAGACGCGAACGATGAGGACATCTACCCCTGGAAATTCTGGAATATCGCCGACCTGCGCACGCTGGTTCGCCTTTCGGGGATCGATGTCAGAAGTATCCCTTTCACTGGCGACAAACATAACGCTCTTGCGGATGCACTTCACCAGGTGAAAATCGCCCATGCTGCCAGTATCAACCTGATGAGCGACCGCCTACAGAGAGAAGAAATGAAACCGAGGGAATGCTGATGGGTAAAATGACGTTTGTGGTTGATTTCCCTGACGGTCAGGAGCCGCCAGTGGGTGCTGGTAGTGATATCCTCGGTGGGGCGTTAGTATCAGTGTCGTTTAATGATGCTGTTGAGTCTGGAGATTATGTCGCTTCGTTCTTGGGTTATCTTCAGGGCGGATTGTTTTGGCTTGAGGCATGGCTTGAGGTTGCAGAGGATAATGGCTAGAAATTCCAGGAGATTACCCGAAGCTACGCTAAAATCGTCGTCCCTGAGGAACAGGTCTGTAGCGTGGAGAAGCTGGTTAAAGTCAGTGTTCCTGTTTTATTTCAGATGGATGTTGTAGCGTGGAAGCCACCGGAAATAGTGGAAAGTCTCCGTTCATAGCATAATGGCCTTCTTCGGAAGGCTATTTTTTTGAGGGATTTTTGTATGTCTGACAGATTAAAAACTTTTAGAAACTGTGCAATCGGGGGCATTATTTTCTCAACCGTGACCTTTATGATTAGTGGGATTTTTGTCGAAAATCAGTTTGAGAGAATTGCCAACGGCATAGAGCTTATAGCCGGGGTTGTCGTGGTGTGTGGGATTGTCTGGTTATACTCGCTTAAACATCAATACCCTGAGTCTTTCAAGAAAGCGGATAAAGCCCCTTGTTCGCGCCTGACGCCCCCGAAATGTGAGCCGGAGCAGAAAATCCTATCTGCCGTTGAAAAAGCCAAAAATGCAAAGCTATGGGGTGGTAAAAAGTGATTCAATTTAATTGACGCTATACTGTTTTTGTGATCCAATTAATCCGTTAAAACTGTTCACCACAATTTGAAACTGGCTCAAACCCCGCCCTGTGCGGGGCTTTTTCGTTCTGGTACTTCCTGTTTTTCACCTCCATTTGAGGCGCACCAATGAAAGCAAATCTAATCCGAATCATTCACACCGGAAAATCATCCCTCGGCTGGGACGATGAGACCTATCGCGACGTGCTGGCCCGCCAGACCGGCAAACGCTCAGCCCCTGACTGTTCCCTCTCCGAGCTGGAAAAAGTGGTGCTGTATATGCGCACTCAGGGCTTTGCACCGTCTTCCCGTGGTCGCCGTCCCCGTGTGGCGACGGGCCGTAAAGCTATGCTAGGTAAGATTGAGGCCATGCTGGCGGAGGCTGGCCGCCCGTGGGGTTATCTGGATGGTATCGTCGAACGCATGCTGGGTGAGAAGAAGCCGGTAGAGTGGCTGAGTGACGATCAGGTGCGTAAGCTGATGCAAATGCTGATTGTTGACGCTAAGCGTCACGGGAGGCTGTAATATGCGCGAGTTTGACCTTGAATCCCTCGAAGAGCTGTTGCCGGATACCGCCCGCCAGATAGCCGATGTGATAGGCTTCCCCGCCACGCAGCGGCTGATTGAGCGCTTTGGTGGTCCCTGTTTCCCGGTTGGTCGTGGTTTGCGTGACACTGGCGAGCGCCGTCTGGCCATGTTGCGTGACGTTATCGGCGACGAGAATACCCGCCAGTTGGTTAAGCGTTTCGGCGGTGACAGTTCGCTGGTGATCCCCCGCTGTGCTGACGCGCTGCGTGAGTGGCGCAACCGCTGTTTTCTCGCCGAGGTTGACAGCATGCTGGCCGATGGCGAATCATTGCGCATGGCGCTCACGGTACTCGGCCCTAAATTCGGCATCGGTAATACCCGCGCCTGGGCCATTGTGGCCAGCCGCCGTCAGGCAACCTCTCCCCCGGCACAGGGGGCACTGTTCTGATGGCATACCGCTTCACCCCCGTATCATGCCCTGAGTTACGCCTCCCATCACAATAACTCTCACAAACTTTGTGAGGGTTTTTTATGTCTTCTTTCCGCTTCAGTCAGCGCAGCGAGTCCCGCCTGCAGGGTGTTCAACCTGACCTGGTGAAAGTGACCCGCCGTGCGCTGGAACTGTCTCCCGTTGATTTTGGTATCACCGAAGGCCTCCGCTCTCAGGAACGCCAGAAACAGATGGTCGCTCAGAGCAGCAGCCAGACCATGAACAGCCGCCACCTTACCGGGCATGCGGTTGACGTGGTGGCGTATGTCGGTAGTGATATTTCGTGGAACATGCCGCTCTATCAGCAGATTGCGCAGGCGTTTAAACAGGCTTCAGCAGAGCTGTCCATCCCCGTTGAATGGGGCGGAGACTGGAAAACGCTGAAGGATGGCCCGCACTTCCAGCTTCCCTTTGCGCAGTATCCGGCCTGATGTTCCGGGGGATCGTACTGATGGCACTCCTTAACCGTCTTGCTGAGCTAATCACTAATCCACAGGGCAGATTGTCCACTACCGACGCCGCCACGATGGTGGCGCTGGTTGTCAGCTCGCTGGCGCTGCTTATCTGCGTGGTGATGGACAGGCAACCTGATGCCGCACTGGGCCTGTATCTCGGTGCCTGGGTAACACATGCAGGCGTACAGGTTCACCAGAAACTGAAGGTGCCTGTTGCCCAGCCAGCGGGAGGCAAGGATGAACAGCGCAGTTAAATGGCTTTTTACCCGTCTTTTCCCCGGCGTCGTGCTTTGCGCGGCGCTGGCCGGGGCCGGATGGTGGCTGCACAGCACCGGCTATGACTCCGGCCACAAAGATGCGAAGGCAGACGGCGATACGGCGCTGGCCCGTGAGAAACAGGCCAGTGCAGATGAACGCCAGCAACTGGCACAGGCCGGGCAGCAGGCTCTGCTGCAGGCAAGGGATGGCGAGCGCCAGCAGCGTGAGCGGGCCGACCGGCTCGCCCTGCAGCTGGCTGACAAAGAATCTGAGCTGAAGCAGACCAGCAGTCTGCTGCAGTTGAATATCAGTAAGGTGGTCAGCGATGACAATCAGGACAAGCAGATTTCTGGCTGTGGTTATAACGGGATTGGGCCTCACAGCCTGCAGCTCTACACCAAAGCCCTCGGATACACCGGTGGTGGTCACGCCCGCGCCGGTGATCGTTCAGGACAGTAAGCCCCCACGGGCGATGGTCACGGTGGCCCCGATGCCACCCGCGCCCGGCGCGTATGCCGGTAACAGTCCGGGTCTGCCCCCGGATGCCCTGCTGCGGCATGCCACCGACTACGGAGCCTGGTGCAAGACGAACGCCGCAAAACTTTACGCCCTTGAGGCATTTTTCTGGCCCGTGCCGGATAAGGACAAATAGAAATGGACGCAAACCCTCTCGCTGATTTCTGGCAGACCGCTCTGCTGGGGGTGTTTTCATTCGGCTTTACCTTCTGGATCAAGACCCTCCACTCCACGATTAATCGCCTGTGGGAGGAAAACCGCCAGATGTACACCGTGTTTCAGCTCAAGTCCGATGCCCTGCGCGATCAGGAGCAGATCATGGTGATGCTCTCGGAAATTAAGCAGTCGATTGAGCGTATGAATGACCGTATAGATCGCCGCACTGATGCCACGGGGGGCCGCTGATGGCGCACCCGAAAGCGGTCAGGGATGCCGTCAGGCGCGATTACATTGCCCAGGGGATCGCCCCTGAAGTGCTGGGGCCGATGCACGGCGTCAGCGTGGCGACGGTTATTCGCTGGCGTCGTGAGTCTCGTGAGAATGGCGACGACTGGGACAAACAGCGTGCGGCCCGCCGCCTGTCGTCCGGCGTGCCGGAGGATATCACCCGCGACCTGCTGCTGGAGTTTCTGGAACACCACAAGCACGCGATGGAGCAACTGCGTAAAGCCCGTGAAGGCGCGGACGGTCAGGCGGCGCTGCCTGCCGATGACTACGCCAGTCTGCTGGCTAAGCTGCAGGATGGCTTCAACAAGATGATAGCGGCCAGCAAGCGCATTCAGCCGGAGACTGATCGTCTGATCGTCGCGGCGGGCGTGGTGGAGGATTTGGCGGCTTTTCTCAGCGATAAACACCCGGCGCTGATGGCGGGCTTTCTGGACGTGTTACCTGAGTTTCAACAGATAGTGGAGAAGAAATATGGCTGAAGTCATTACGCCGATTAACCAGTTTATCGCGCTCACCGACCGTAATGCGGTGCGGGCCGATACTATCGTTCGCGTATACGTTCAGAGCGATTATCTGATGGTTCAGACTGAATAGACCCGGGTTTCGTAGACACTTTTTTGCCTCATAATGGAGGCCTAATGAAGGAGTGTTTATGTCAGTCAAAACGTTCACCGAAGAATTCAAAATTGAAGCCGTAAAACAGGTCACTGAACAGGGATACCCTGTATCACAGGTCTCCTCTCGACTTGGTGTATCCACTAATAGTCTTTACGCCTGGGTTAAGCGCTACCAGAAGCCCGAGCCGCAGCGTAAGCAAGACGATGCACTACAGCATGAGGTAAAGCGTCTCAGGCAAGAACTTAAGCGGGTAACTGAAGAGCGAGATATTT
>NZ_MAYS01000215.1 GCF_001756855.1 Candidatus Erwinia dacicola
ACATGGCGTATCATCTCTCTATTGTTAAAATCTTGGGAGAAATCAATCAGCAGGATACGCCACCTTCCTCGAATTCCCATACACCACAAATGACCATAATTCATTCTGATTAACAGCCGCATTTTTTCAGGTTATTAACTCCTCCAGCCTTATGTAGCTGGATTAACGCCAGCGTCTTTTACCGAATTCTGTTAAGGTTTGGTTTCTTAAAATAGGTCTAATGTGGTAAAAATTGGGGCCAATTTTTGTGGCTGGCAGTAGGAATAAGATGACGACAGTGGATGCTCAAGCCTCTGATATTAAAGTGCGAGCAGTACAACGCGCTACGCGTATGGCGTTTTTAATCGCCGGTATCGGTATGACATCGTAGGCCCCGTTGGTCCCGTACGCTAAACAGCGTGCTCAGCTGGGTGATGGTTCACTCGGCACCCTGCTGCGGTGCCTAGGATTAGGTTCACTGATTGCAATGCCGCTTACTGGCGTGCTGGTCGGCCGCTTCGGCTGCAAGCGGGTGATGGCCAACGGTAGTGCGCTCCTGCTGCCCCTGCTGGCATCGCTCTCCACACCTCTCTCGCTGGACCTATCGCTGATGGTATTTGGTACCGCTATCGGATTAATCGACATGGCGATGAATAGTCTAGGCCGTGGATTTTGGCCGCACCGCGATGCTGTTCTGCGGCGCGCTCTGCGCCGCCGCAGGAATACTGCTGGCGGTACTTGTGCCGAGTATGCTGGCGACGCTGTTGGGTTTTATTCTGATCGGTTTTGGTGGTGCCAATGCCGTACCGATTATTTTCACTGCGACGGGTAAACAGCAGGTGATGCCGATCAATCTGGCGATTTCGGCTATGACAACCATCGGTTATGCAGGTATTCTGGCAGGCTCGGCTTTAGTCGGATTTATCTCACAGTTGTCCAGCCTGTCGGTGGCCTTCAGTACCATTGCTGCGCTGTTTTTAGTCGTGGCGGCCAGCGCCCGATTGATTACACGTTAACTGGGGTTTCATTGCATGTTGCCATATAAATTTCCGCTGACATCCGGCAATGTTACGCGCTTTTTTGTGATGTTTATCATGGTGCTTCTGCTGACATCAGTATTTATGATTCACAATGCGGTAAACGCCAGGTTGACGGAAAAACGTTATGCAATGGCGGATATCAATCATGCGATGCAAAAGCGCATTGATACCTATCGCTTCACCACTTGGCAGATCTATGAAAACTTGGCGGCCAGCGTGGCCGGTATGCCATCGAACAGCCTGCAGGAAACGCGCCTGCGCCCGGACGTCTACTATCTGGAAAAAAACCGCCGTAAAACCGAAGCGCTGATTTTTGGTTCTCACGACGGCGGCACGCTGGATATGACCCTGCGCATGAGCAACTACCTTGATACGCTATGGGGCGCGGAAAACAGCACTTGGTCGATGTACTTTCTGAATGGCCAGGATAACAGCATGATCCTAGTTTCTACCCTGCCGCTGAAGGATATGACCACGCGCTATAAAGAGAGCGCCATCAGCAATATCGTTGAGGCGCGCCGCGCGGAGATGCTGCAGCAGGCCAACGCCCTAGATGAGCGCGAGAGCTTCTCGCCGCTGCGCCGCTTCAGCTGGCAAAACGACCACTACTTTACGGTACGCACCACATTTAATCAGCCGGGGCATCTGGCGACTGTGGTGGCGTTTGACCTGCCGGTGAATGATCTCGTTCCGCTCAATATGCCGCTGGAAAACTTCCAACTAAAGCAGGATGCAGCACCAGTGGCGGAAGGGGATGACAATCAGGACAGCAACAGCAGCACGCGCATTGACTGGATTAACCCGAATATTGAAATTGCCGCATCGCTGGCCAGCACCCCGCTACAGCTGGTTTATCGCGTACCGATTACTGGCCTAGTGATTGAGACGCTGCACAATCTGCTGTGGCCACTGCTGGCAAACCTTGCGCTGCTGATCATGTCGCTGGCAGGGCTGTTTTTACTGCGCCAGCAGTCGCTACGTCCGAGCGAAAATCAAAGCGCAGAGCTCGAATCACTGCGCCTGCTGAACGAAGAGATTGTCGGCACGCTGCCAGTCGGGCTGCTGGTGTATGACTTCGCCAACAACCGCACCATTATCAGCAACAAGATTGCCGAACATCTGCTGCCGCATCTCAACCTGCAAAAGATTATCAATATGTCCGATCAGCATCAGGGCGTGTTGCAGGCCACGGTGAACAACGAAGTGTATGAGATCCGCCATGCGCGCAGCGTCATCTCTCCGCATACGCAGCTGTTTATGCTGCGCGATCAGGACCGGGAATTACTGGTCAACAAGAAGCTGCAGAAAGCGCAGCAGGTGCTGGATAAAAACCATCAGTCGCGTCGGCAGCTGTTACAGAATCTGGGTCATGCCCTGCAGCGCCCTCTGCATGATGTTATTGGCCGTTTGCAGTCGCTCAGGGCTGAACACGAGCCTAAGCAGCTCGAGAGTTCGCTGGAGGCGTCACAAGCTCTGAGCCGCTTGGTAGATGATATTGTGCTGCTGAACCAGCTGGAAACCCTCGACTGGGCGCCGGACGCCTGCAGCTTCAGCCTGCAAACCCTGCTGGATGAACTGGCGGTGGAGATCCTACCGATCATGCGCCGCAAAGGGCTGACGCTGATGGTCAACAACACGCTCAGCAGCGATGAGACGCGTTTCAGTGACCGCCGGGCCATTGCGAAAATTCTCTCGACGCTGCTGCATTACGCGGTGACTACCACCACTTGGGGCCGCGTCAGCATCACCATCAGCACACCGCCAAAGCGCGCCGATCACCTATCGATTGAGATTGTCGATACCGGCGCGGGGCTCTCCGCTGAAGAGATGGCGAATACCGACTTCCCGTTCCTAGGGGAAACGCACCAAGATCGTTTTGGTCAGGCATCCGGTATGGCATTCTTCCTCTGCAAGCAGCTGTGTAAACAGCTTGGCGGGCATTTGGAGATTGCGGCGCGCCCGGACATCGGCTCACGCTACAGCATACAGCTGCATGCGCCGCTGGAGCCTCAGCAGGATCAGGAAGAGAAACTGCTGGAAGGGGTTAATGCCCTGATTGATATTACCCTTGATGACGTGCGTAAAATCGTGGTGCATCAACTGGAAAACTGGGGCGCGAACTGCATTACGCCAGACGAGCGCTTCTCCGGCCAGGAACATGATGTGCTGGTCACCGACGATCCTGAGCGTTTAACGCCATGGTCGCTGCTGCTCACGGATGATGAACCCGGTTTCAGCCAGCTGCCTGCAAATCAGTACCGCGTGAACTTCAATATCAGCAGTGCAATGCAGGATGCGCTGCTGATGTTGATTGAACAACAGCTTGCGCGGGGCGAGTTGACTGACGAAAATATGGATCCGCAGGACACGGCTCAACTTTTCGCCAGTGGCTATTTCCAGCTTTTCGTTGATACAGTACCAGATGATGTAAAGAGACTGTATAATGAAGCTACAAACAGGGATTACAGTGCGTTGGCTCAGATCGCACACCGGCTGAAAGGTGTGTTTGCCATGTTAAATTTGTTACCCGGCAAGCAGCTTTGTGAAACGTTAGAACTGCACATTAAAGAATGTGACGATTCAAACATTAAAAATACCACCAGTGAAGTTGACACTTACGTCGATGAACTGCTGCAGCAAGGTAACCAATAATATGAATAACCTGAATGTCATTATTGCCGACGACCATCCTATTGTCCTGTTCGGCATTCGTAAGTCGCTTGAGCAGATTGAATGGGTCAACGTTGTAGGCGAATTTGAAGACTCCACGGCCTTAGTTAACAGCCTGCCTAAGCTTGATGCGAACGTGCTGATCACCGACCTTTCTATGCCCGGTGAGAAATATGGCGACGGTATTACGCTGATTAAATACATCAAGCGTCACTATCCTGATCTCTCCATTATTGTTCTGACCATGAACAATAACCCGGCGATCCTCAGCGCGGTACTGGACTTGGATATCGAAGGGATAATACTGAAACAGGGTGCACCAACTGACCTGCCGAAAGCGCTGGCAGCCCTGCAGAAGGGTAAGAAATACACCCCGGACAGCGTGGCAAAACTGCTGGAAAAAATCAGTGCGGGTGGCTACGGTGACAAACGTCTGTCGCCGAAAGAGAGCGAAGTATTACGCCTGTTTACTGAAGGTTTACTAGTGACTGAAATTGCCAAGAAGCTGAACCGCAGTATTAAAACCATCAGTAGCCAGAAGAAATCAGCGATGATGAAACTGGGTGTTGATAATGATATCGCCCTGCTGAACTATCTCTCTTCAGTGAACATGTCTCCTTCCGTAGATTAAGCAAATATTCACTTAACGGGTCGACCAGAAAAAATGGTCGCCCCCTACGAAAATTTGTAGGAGCTGACTTTTTTTTCGGTCAGCCCTTAATATCTAAGCGCCATCCCTGCCCTTCCTCACCCGCTCCGCATAATACGCCAGCGCCTGCTGCAGCATATCCATCGTCACCGGCTTCGAGAGGCAGTTATCCATCCCGGCCTTAATACAACGCTGCTTCTCTTCAGCCAGCGCATTCGCGGTCACGCCGACCACCAAGAAAGTTTGCCCCAGCTCGCGCAGGCGCTGCGTCAGACGATAGCCATCCATATTCGGCATATTGACATCGGTCAGGACAATATCGATCTCGCTGCGGCTCAATACATTCAGGGCATCAATACCGTCCTGCGCCGTTTTGACGCGGTAACCCAGCGAGCCAAGCTGATCTGACAGCAGCATGCGGTTAATCGGATGGTCATCAACCACCAGAATCAGGATATCGTCATTGTTGACACCGATTTCCTGCTCAACCAAGGTGGCCGGTAACCCTTCCGGCATCGTTACTTCCACGCGATAGATGCGCCCAAGCAGTGCCAGCATCTCGTGCGGCATGGTAGTGGCACACAGCCAACGCCCTGGTAGCACTTCGCGTGGTCCGTCATTGTGACGATTGTCGAAGCGGATTACAGAGCGCACGTTCTGTTCTGGCTGGCAGTCGTAATCGCAGATAATCACGTCATCCGCTTCACCCTCACCCTCATAGCGCCGCACCTGGATGCCGTGACCACGCAGCAATTTGTCGAGGAATTCCGCCAGCTGATCGTTACGCACCGCCAGCCAGCACTGTTTATCCTGCAAGCCGTCGTGCACCTCAGGGATCATCACCCGGCTGTTGTAGAGCGGTATTCGAATAATAAACTGGCTACCCATTCCCGGCTCGGAGTCCACCTCAATATCTCCGTCCATCATATTGATCAGCTTCTCACAGATCGCCAGCCCGAGTCCGGTTCCCTGGAAATTCCGCTGCACGCCGCTGCCGACTTGGAAGAAGGGGTCAAACAGCCGGGTTAGCTCTTTAGTCGGGATCCCCACGCCGCTGTCGCGCACGCGGAACGCTAGGTAGCCATCCTTGACGTAGGCGTGCAGAACGATGCCGCCGGTATGGGTAAACTTAATGGAATTATTCAGCAGGTTAGAGATCACCTGCTGCAAACGCATCGGATCGCCATCCAGCGTTACCGGCACGTCACTGTCGATAAAGCACCACAGCGTCAGGCGCTTTTTCACCACCATCGCCAGATAGTTGGCGGTGATATGCGCTATCACCTCACGCGGGGAAAACTTACGCGGCTCAATCTTCAGCTGCTCAGACTCGATTTTCGAGAAATCGAGGATATCACTGATGATTTTCAGCAGCAGGCTGGAGGAGTTGTTCATCGCCGTCACCAGCGACTCCACGTCTTTCGGTAAGGTTTTGGTTTGCAGCAGGTCGAGGTTACCAATAATGCCGTACAGCGGGGTGCGTAGCTCGTGGCTGACGGTGGCGAGGAACATCGATTTAGACTGGCTAGCCTGCTCTGCAGCCTGCGCCATCTCCTGCAGCGACTCTTCCATCTTCACGCGCACGCTGACATCCACCAGCACGCAGATCGCCACGTTTTCATTGCGGTAGCGTGAATGCACAAAGCTAATTTGCAGGTTAGTATTGCTACCGGTCAGCACGTCTACAAAGTTAACCTGCTGTCTGCAGATAATCTCGCTCAGGCGCAGCCGGTCTTCCTGGGTCAGCATGGTGAGATAATTATGCGCCAGCTCGTTACTCAGAATATTGGTGCCGTCGCTGGTGCGCAGAATGCAGATCCCTACCGGTGCCGAAGCGACAATTTTGCGGTTGAACTGCTCATGCTCTTCCAACCGGTGCGCATTATACTCGGCGGGTAGAAACATGCGGCGCTCGAACAGCCAAGCGAGGGTAAACAGAATAATTGCGATGATAATATTCAGCAAAATGGCGTTGATCAGCAGCATTTTTAGCGGCTCAATCATCGCGCTAGTCGGCACCGAGTACACCACGCTCAGGGATGAAGGCGGCAGCTCTTTTTTCATCACCAGCTGCTTGTAACCGGCAACATAGCCAAACCAGCTGGCGTTATCGGGCAGATCGTCGGCGGAAAAAGCTAGCGCGCCGCGAGCGGAAGAAAGCACCCGCTGGTTGTTCTGATCGACCAGCGTCACCGCCACCGGCAGGTTACCCGGCGTAATAAAGTCCTCCATACGAATGCCCTGCTCAATACCGACCTGCACCGCGACCTTATTTGCCACATAAACAGGGGTGATCATATAGTAATAGCCGACGCCCGGCTGCGCGGTCGGCGACACCCAGAACAGGCTGTTTTTGCGCTCTTCTTCGTTGCCGCTGCGGTATTTCAGGATGCGTTCATGCAGCGATTTCAGCGCCCGCATACGGTCAACGGAAGCATTGCCCACGCCGAAGTCTGCCAAGCACTGGCTCTCGCCACCGACGAAAAACACCCGGTTCAGCTCATAGGCCGTGGCAAAGTTCACTTTCCAGTAATTGAGGAAATAGCTGAGTGACTCCAGAGAATTACGCCAAGTATTGCTCATCGCGCTACAGTTTGAATTGGCATACAGCGGGTAGAACTGCGGCAGCGTACTCTTACCGGGAAATACGCCGTTCAGCACATCGAGCCCGCTGGACGAAGTATTAAGGCTGTTTTCAGCGATAAACTTCAGCTCGCGCGTCACGTCTGCGGAGTGACGTACGTACCACCGAGTCTGGTCATAGCTGGTATTAAACTCCTGGCGGACCTGGGACTCTCTCTCGTGCAGGACGTTAATAATGTAGAACGTTGTCAGCAAGGCACCAAGCATCCACAGCATCAGCGCCAGCGCACGGAACAGGTAGCGCGAGATTTTTAACGTTGTACGGAAAGAGACAAGATATTTCAAACGGGACCCACGCAGCTATCAGTAGTGATAAAACAGAGTGCCGATACAGTAGCGTCTACCTGCTTAAAAGCCAGTCATCCCCACCCCCCCGCTCTATTTTAGCTAATTGTGCTTTGTTTCCCTGACTCTTTACGCCACTGCGAGGGGGTTCTTCCGGTGATGCGCAGAAACTTGCGATTAAAGTTTGATTTGCTCTGGGAACCAACGTTTTCCATGATCTTAATGATCGGACTCTGGCTGCGGCAAATGTGCTCGCAGGCTTCAGCAATTCGCCAACTGTTAACATACTGCGATACGCTCTGGCGGTAGAGTGCATTGATGGCGGCGGAGACCTGACATGCCGGAATGCCCGATTTACGCGCCAGCTGCTCTAGGTTCAGCCCGGTCTCGCGATAAATGCCGCTACGCATCAGTCCATCGATGCGTTCGAGCACGGCGGCATCGCCCTCTTTCACCTTACGCGATTTTACCGCCGGGCTGGCTGTGGCAGGCGTCAGCAGTACTGTCAGGGCCACCAGCAGGCAGAGCAGTAAATTACCGCAGGCTGTTAATAGCTGAACGCCGCTGCCCGCCCTGTATTCTAGCAGCCCCGCGACGCTGATATCGATTAGCAAGACGGCCAGCAAGACGCCAGCCATTCACACTCAGAGCACTGCTCTCCAGCGGCAGCTGACAGAACCTATCCCTACCCTAGCGCAATTTTATCAGCATCGCCGCGCTATTTATCCAGATGACCGCCATCAGCTCATCAATCGCCTGCGGTAGCCACAGGATGCTGCCAGCCATAACCAGTAGCGCCAGCACGCTAAGTGCAAGATGCAGCTTCTGCCCGGTGGCCTAGCACAGTGCCAGATAGCAAAACAGCGGCAACGCGACTGCCGTCAGCGGCTATACATGCGCAGCTGATGAAACTGCGGCAGTGTCCCCAAACCGGCGACCACCGTGTGCAGCAGGAACAACAACAGTAGCAGACGGAAGAAAGCGCCAGCCTGACGTTTCTGCACCAGCAGCAGGCAGGCAAAACTGAGTAGAAAATTTATTGATATTAGCATAGGACCCAACCGCGATCGAAGACGTCAAGCATCTGTAACATTCTGTTAATACGACCTTTATACGCGAGGAGTAAATAAGATGCGACTGATTTTTCTGTTTTCACTGATGTTAATCAGTTTCTCAAGCTGGAGTTATTCCGTTGGTACACAGCAGGAAACTGTCAGCAGCTCAACCCTGAAGCGCATGCTCAATGTGCGTATTTTCTACCCCAGCGATAACCATCAGGCGGTGAGGCTGCTGGCAGCAAGCCCGGTGTTCACTGGATCTTATGCGATAGAACAGGCTCACCCTGCTGCGGGTCAGTTTCCCCTGATTGTGCTGAACTACGGCAGCAGCGGTAATGACAGCAGTCTGGCCTAGCTGGCCGTGCCGCTGGCGGCGGCACAAGGGGCCATGGATCACCCGGGCAGCACCACCGGCGATTTCAGCCCCGATAGCGATCTCACGCTCTAGACGCGCGACCTGTCGTTTTTAATCACTTACTATCTTGATGATGCAAGATGGCAGCCTGCCATTGACGCCAACAGGATTGGCACTATCGGCCATTCAAAGGGCGGTTACAACGTGCTGGTAAATGCCGGACTGCCAGTTCTATCAACGCGGAAATTTACCGCTGGCACAGCGATCGGCGGCCACGCTGGCGACCAGCTATCGTGACCAGCTAGTGAAGTTTGTCGTCGCTCTCAACCCGGGGATGAGTGATGTTTTCACTCCTGCCAGCCTGCATTCCGTTACCCTTCCACTGCTGGTAATTGCCGCGGGCTATTATATCCACGCACAGACTGAGATTAATTTAGGGGTGGACAGGTTGCCGCTACTGCTGTTGCACCTCCCACAGGCCGGGCATTTTGATTTCCTGTCGCTGTGCCAACCCGCGGCACGGAAAATTCTGGCTGAGGAAGGGGAAGCGTTTATTTGCGAAACTTCGGTGGAAAAGCGTGCGGAGATACATCAGCAAATGATTACCGCCGTTAGCGCGTTTATTCAGCGTAGCTGAGCAGCGGGAGTTTTAACAGTGAGTTAGCTTACCGTTTCGATTTCAGTTCAAGATTGGCAGAGAGTTCGGGGCCAAGGAAAGGCTCCAGCGATCCATGCTCGAGCAGGATTTGGTGCTGCATCCTGCGTAGCGTCTTCCAGATCCCCGGATTTCAGACAAAAAAAACCGGTTCAGCTGAACCGGTTTTCCATCAGAGCTTAACGATTACTCGTCATCAGCCTCTGGCGCTTCATCGTCATTGTCGACTTCAGGTGCGATATCATCATCGCCTTCCGCCACGCTGCCGTCGATAGCATCGAGCTCTTCTTCCGCTACCGGCTCAGCCACGCGCTGCAGGCCGACTACGTTTTCATCTTCCGCGGTACGGATCAGGATCACACCCTGGGTGTTACGCCCTACCACACTCACTTCAGAAACGGGGGTACGCACCAGCATACCGGCATCGGTGATCATCATGATCTGATCGCTGTCGACCACCTGTACCGCACCGATAACCGGTCCGTTACGCTCTGTGACTTTAATCGAAATCACGCCCTGAGTCGCACGCGATCTAGTTGGGTATTCGCTGTTGGCGGTACGCTTACCGTAACCGTTCTGCGTCACTGTCAGGATGGCGCCATCATCACGCGGCACAATCAGAGAAACCACGTGGTCACCCTCTGCCAGCTTGATACCACGCACGCCTGAGGCAGTACGACCCATGGCACGCACCGCGCTTTCAGCAAAGCGCACCACTTTACCGGCGGCAGAGAACAGCATGGTTTCATCCGTGCCATTAGTCAGCGCCACACCGATCAGTTCGTCGTCATCACGCAGGTTGACGGCAATGATACCGGCGCTGCGCGGACGGCTGAACTTGGTCAGCGCAATTTTCTTCACGGTACCGCTGGCAGTCGCCATAAAGATGTTCCAGCCCTCGGCGTATTCACGCACTGGCAGGATCGCGGTAATACGTTCATTCGCTTCCAGCGGCAGCAGGTTGACGATTGGACGCCCACGAGCACCGCGGCTAGCTTCCGGCAGCTGATAAACCTTCATCCAGTACAGACGACCACGGCTTGAGAAACAGAGGATGGTGTCATGGGTGTTGGCCACCAGCAGGCGGTCAATAAAGTCATCTTCTTTAATACGCGCTGCCGATTTACCCTTACCGCCGCGGCGCTGCGCTTCGTAATCGGTCAGTGGCTGATATTTCACGTAGCCCTGGTGCGACAGGGTCACCACAACGTCTTCCTGATTAATCAGGTCTTCGATGTTGATGTCGGAGCTGTTGGCGGTGATCTCGGTACGACGTTCGTCGCCGAACTGATCGCGGTTCAGCTCCAGCTCTTCACGAATCACTTCCATCAGGCGCTCTGAACTGCCGAGAATGCGCAGCAGCTCAGCAATCTGCGCCAGCAGATTTTTATACTCGTCGAGCAGTTTTTCATGCTCAAGGCCGGTCAGTTTCTGCAAGCGTAAATCTAGGATGGCCTGCGCCTGCTGCTCGGTCAGGTAGTAGTACTGGCCGTCACGAATTCCGTACTGCTCTTCCAGCCACTCAGGGCGAGCGGCGTTGTCACCGGCACGTGCCAACATCGCAGAAACGTTGCCAAGTAGCCACGGACGGGCAATCAGGCCCGCTTTTGCTTCGGCTGGGGTTGCTGCCTGGCGGATCAGATCGATAACCGGATCGATGTTGGTCAGTGCCACGGCCAGTGCTTCAAGGAGATGGGCACGGTCACGCGCTTTACGTAGTTCGAAGATGGTACGACGGGTGACCACTTCACGACGGTGACGCACGAAGGCTTCAAGAATATCCTTCAGCGGCATAATCTTTGGCTGGCCCTGATGCAGTGCCACCATGTTAATGCCGAAAGAGCTTTGCAGCTGCGTCAGCGAGTAGAGGTTGTTCAGCACCACTTCGCCCAACGCATCCCGCTTCACTTCGATCACAATGCGCATACCGTCTTTGTCGGACTCATCTCGCAGAGCGCTGATGCCTTCCAGACGCTTCTCTTTCACCAGCTCGGCGATTTTCTCGATCAGGCGCGCTTTGTTCACCTGATAAGGAATTTCATGCACGATGATGGTTTCATGACCGGTCTTGGCGTCAATTTCCACTTCGCCACGGGCGCGGATGTAAATTTTCCCGCGACCAGTACGATAGGCTTCTTCAATGCCGCGACGACCATTGATGATGGCAGCTGTAGGGAAGTCAGGGCCCGGGATGTGCTCCATCAGGCCTTCAACGGTGATGTTTTCATCGTCGATATACGCCAAGCAGCCGTTGATCACTTCGGTCAGGTTGTGCGGCGGAATGTTGGTCGCCATACCCACTGCGATCCCCGAGGAACCATTAACCAGCAGGTTAGGTACGCGAGTTGGCATCACTTCTGGGATCTGCTCGGTGCCGTCGTAGTTTGGCACAAAGTCAACGGTCTCTTTTTCAAGATCTGCCAGCAGTTCGTGAGCAATTTTGGACATGCGCACTTCGGTATAACGCATCGCCGCAGCCGAGTCGCCGTCGACGGAACCGAAGTTACCTTGGCCATCGACCAGCATGTAGCGCAGCGAGAATGATTGCGCCATACGTACGATGGTATCGTACACGGCGGTATCACCATGCGGGTGATATTTACCGATGACGTCACCGACAACACGGGCGGATTTTTTATAGGCTTTGTTCCAGTCGTTACCGAGCACGTTCATAGCGTAAAGTACACGGCGGTGAACCGGCTTTAAACCATCACGGACATCTGGCAGCGCACGACCAACGATGACCGACATTGCATAATCCAGATAAGAGCTCTTTAGCTCTTCTTCGATATTGACCGGTGTAATTTCGTGGGCGAGGTCGCTCATGGACGTGCTTTCCTTCTGTCTTAATTCGCGGATTCAAAGGTGCGTTAATATATCATATCGCGGGCATGTGTTGAATGGAAAGCATCGCTTTGGCTGCTTTATTGCGTTCTGTTTTTGGCGCAGACAACAACCTTGGCTGTCAGGGGCGTGAAACTTGTATACTGCAGCAAACTTTAGCCGGAGTCATACCCCAATGAAAGCAGAACAAAACGCGGGCGCGCAGAACGTAGACTATGGCGAGATCGCCAAATTTGAAGCGGTAGCGACACGCTGGTGGGACCTGGATGGCGAATTTATGCCGCTGCACCGCATTAATCCACTGCGCCTCGGCTGGATTGCTCAGCACTCCAACGGGCTGTTTGGTAAAACGATCCTCGACGTTGGCTGCGGCGGCGGCATCCTTGCTGAAAGCATGGCGCGAGAAGATGCTAACGTCACCGGGCTGGACATGAGCGCGGAGCCGTTACAGGTCGCCCGCATGCACGCGCTGGAAAGCGGTGTGACGATCGATTACGTACAGCAAACGGTTGAAGAGCATGCCGAACAATTCGCTGGGCAGTATGACGTGGTGACCTGCATGGAGATGCTGGAGCACGTGCCGGACCCGCGCTCCGTGGTCCACGCCTGCGCTAGGCTGGTGAAACCCGGCGGCGAAGTGTTCTTCTCTACGCTGAACCGCAACAGTAAAGCCTGGCTGATGGCGATCATCGGCGCTGAGTACGTGCTGCGCATAGTGCCGCGCGGAACGCACGACATCAAAAAGTTCATCCGCCCCGGCGAATTACTAAACTGGGTTGACGAAACCCCACTGCACGAGCGCCATATCATTGGACTGCACTACAATCCGCTGACCAACCACTTCAAGCTGGCCCCTGGCATTGATGTAAACTACATGGTTTACACCCACCGTGCGATTGACTGACCCTTCAGGGGTGGATGCCGATCCACCCCTGCTAGATTTTTTTCGTCTTACAACTGTCATCACGGCTGAGTTAGGGTTAACCCATCACGGCAATTATTGCTATTGAGGCGTTTCATTCCGCCGAATTTTCAGCAAAGAAATTCAGGGAACATCTGGGATGAACAAGAAACTTGGGCTCGATCAAATTTCTTAAACCATTGACATCGACTGCGGGCCTTGAGAAACGTGGACTTAGAAAAAACACCCACCCTGCGACAGTAGTTTCACCTGAAAATCAAGCCTTGTTAACCACCCGGAAATTACTAGAATACTCACCACATCCTGTGGGGGGAAAATCATTTTGATACTGATCGTATATGCCCAAGACAAGTCGACAACCTTTGACTGGCGCGGCTATGCTAGAAAATTCAGGTTTAATACTAGTTGCAGAAAATAACTTAAAACTAATTTTTTTGAATGGTATTTTGGATTGGCCCCTATATTTTCATACACTTTGTCGCTACCGATGTAAATCTGACCCACCCAGGGTAAAAATGGCAGTTTTAAGGCACTGCCAATGATGACATTGGAGACCAGAGTGGAGATGAGTGTTTTACACCGTCAGGGCATGTCGATACGCGCCATCGCGCGCCAGCTTTCATGCTCTCGTGAGACCGTTCGCAGATATATCCGTAGCCCGCTGCCCGTAGCGGATATCCGCTACAAGCCTCGCGCACCCAGACCCTGCAAGCTTGACCCGTTCAAGCCCTATATCCTTGAGCGCGATATCTACGGCCCCGGCAAGCATCGCTGGAACCCACAGTTGATGCACGTTGCCGAGAAGTATGCTTTT